>CAMCQH010000019.1 GCA_945877035.1 uncultured Clostridium sp.
TGAAACAAGGAGAATTAGACTTTTTTAAAGCTACTGTACTTTCAAAATCTAATGAGCCTGTTTTTATGTGTAGTGATATGCCTATGGAAGATATGGCAGAAGATGTTGAGTTCGGTAAAAAGTGGATGTTTGCAATAGCTATGACATTAAAAAGAGGTTTACATTTAAATATAATACATAATCTTGATAGACCATTTAATGAAATGATGTTAGGTTTAGAAAGTTGGATTCCTATTTATATGACAGGACAAGTTTCTCCATATTATTTAACTGGATTGCAAAATTCTGTATATTGCCATTTCAATTATGTATCAGGTGCTGTTGCTCTTACTGGTGAATGTATTAAAGGATATCACAATAAAGGAAAATATCATTTAACAAGCAATAAGACAGATGTTGCATATTATAAAACAAAATCAGAATGTTTATTAAATAAAGCTAAACCACTTATGGATATTTATCGTATAGAAAATAAAAATGCTTTTGATGCTTTTATTTCTTCTGATGCTAATATTAAAGGAACTCGTAAGAGAATTTTATCTTCACTTCCTATTCATACAATTTCTGATGAGTTACTTTTAAAAATTTTGAAACGCAATAAAGTTTCTGATGATGATATAAAAAATATTCTATCTGCTGTGAAAAAGCAAAAACAGACAATTGAAAAAATATTGGAGGATAATGTTTTAGAGGATGAAATAAATAAACTTTCTAAAGAGGATTTTGATAATTTTCCTCCTTTGCTTTCTCTTTCTAATAGTTTTTATGAAAATAATATTCAATATGATTATGAAGAATATTTAGAACATTTAAGTGATACTCAAAAATATATGGATAGTCATAAAAATTATAGATTTTTGACAGAAAAGGTTCATACTTTTAGGAATATTGATATTACTATTCGTCCTGGTAATTGGGCTATGTTGTCAAAAAATACTCATCCTGCTATTCATTTTGTTATCCGTCATCCAAAACTTCGTGATGCTATTGAGAATTTTATTGCACCAGTTGTGGAATAGTTACTATTTATATTTTTTAAATAAGCCGTAAAATCGGTAATATATAAATAAAATTATTTATATATTACCGATTTTACTAGTCTATTTATTTTATTGTATTTTCTTTTTCCTCATAATAATTTTATCGCAAGCTGCCAATACAGCTGGCAATAACACTAATATCAATATTGCAGAACACAAAGTTCCCTGTGATATTGTTTTACATATTCTAGATGCTATTGCTGAGGCAAAATTCCCAACAATTAATGTAACAATAATTAAAATTGATGCAGATGTTAGTATAGTATGAATTGCTTTGTTATATGAATTTATAATTGCTTCTTTTATATCCATAGTTTTTCTATGTTCTAAGTAATATGAGGTGTATAAAATAGCATAATCTATTGTTGCTCCCATCAAAATACTTTGCACAATTAAAATTGCGATAAAGTAAACTTTTTCTCCTGTAAATGATAATATTCCCATTGTCATATATACAGCACATTGAATCATAAGTACTAATATCAACGGTATAATTGCTGATTTAAATGTTATTGCAACTACAATAAATATTAAAACCATTGTTAGGACTGTTATAAAGTTTAATTCATTTTGGAAAGTTTGGCTCATTTCATATGCCATTGGTGAATCTCCAATTATATAAAAGTCTTCTAAACTTCCTCCTAAATCATCTTTGATTTTTTGTATAAAATTAAATGTTTCATCAGTTTCTGGTGCTAATTTTGTATTTATTACAACTCTTGAATATCCCTCTCCAGTTAATAAATCTTTGGCTTCTTTTACAGAATCTTTGGCATCTATAATATCTTGCCTCATATCATCTTCTATAAAGTCATCAAATCTACTATCTTTTAATATGTCATCATTTAAGTAATTTACAAATTGCTCCACTGTCATAGTCCAATAATTGTTGTACTCTTTGCTACTACCATAATATACATATAATAAATCAACTTGGTCTTTGTCTACATTATCAGCTAATTTGCTTAAAATAGCGAAGATTTCATTCTTTGTATATTTCGTATTGTTTAAGCTTGCATCCATAATTCCATTTATAGTGTCTAAATTTAATTTTGTTTCACTATCAAAATTGCTTGAATATTCTGGATTTGTTACTACATCATTTAGTATAAATTTAACTAGCTCTTTTAATGAAATAGTTTGGTTTGGATTAACATATTTTGAGCTATATAATCCATATAGTAAATCCAGGTCATTTGTATTAATTCCAAGTAAGTTTCCTAATTCTTGGCTTGAATATTTTTTGTTATTTACTACTCCATTCATCGCTTTTTGCAATAAGCTTAACTCGTTTATAGTATTTATATTTAAACTATTTGCTAAAGTTTTATCATTTTTGTGGTCTAAAACAAATTTAACAAATTCTTGTGGTGTTAATTTTGTTGTAGAATTTTTTAATGTATATAATGTGTATATACTTTTTACAGTGTTTTCATCTATTCCGATAAATTTTGATAATTCTTTATATGAATAACTTGTTTTATTATTTGTGCTTGTCATGATATTAGAAAGTAGTTTTAATTTTGCCATTGTCTCTTCGTTTAAGTTATTTTTTATACTTTCATTATCACTATTTTTTAATATAAATGTTACTAATTCATTTGGCGTCATTTTCCAATTAGATGTGTTACCTTTTGAAAAATCAATTAATCCATAGATATTATACATTTTACTTGTTTCCATGTTTAATATTTTAGATAACTCGGTTGCTGTGTATTTAGTTGGATTAGCAAGTATACTTTCATCTATTTCTTCAAGACCACTTATATCCACATTATCCAAATATGAAGTATTATTTTTTAAATAAATTGTAGTATTAACAAATTCTGCGATACTTAATTTTGTATTATTATCAGTATTCATATATTTTAAAAGTAATAATTGGTTTATAGTTTGTTCATCTAATCCAAATAGATTTGCTAATTCTTTTGAATTCATATTTTTATTTATTGTGTTTATATCACTAAAAGTTGCTAGCATTTTTATATTGCTTATTATTACTTCATCAAAATTACTTGCATAATTTTGATTAGTTAAAACATCTGTTAATACAAAGTTTGAAAATTCTGAAATAGTTATTTTTGTGTCTATTTCGTTTACATTTATATAGTAAGTATATAAATCGCTCATTGTTGATTCAGACATTCCAAAAAGTGAAGCCATTTCTTTGCTTGTCATTTTCTTTTGAATTGTATTAACATCTGTAAATTTTGATAATGTGTTTAAACTATTTTTTGCGTTATTATCAACTTTGCTTGCATATTTTTCATTTGTTAGAACATCTTTATTCATAAATTTTATGAAGTCATTTAAAGTTATTTTTACATCATTATTTTTTGAATTATAATAAATTAATATATCTTTTACATCTTCTTCATTTATTTCTAAAATATTTGCTATTTCAGTTGATGTTCTTTTTTTGTTGATTTGTGTGCTATTTGTAAAATTAGAAAGTCTATCTATATTTGCTTTTGTTTCTACATCAATTCTGTCAGAAACATTTTCATTTTTATAAACATCTTCTTGCACAAATTTTACAAATTCATCAAAACTTATTGTATTATTTTCATCTTGATTATAATAATTATAATATATTATTTTTAATAGATAATCTTCTACATTTGTGTCTGTTCCTAAATCACTCATCTTTTGGTTTAACTTGTCATATGTAAGGCTTTCATTTATTGTATTTCCATATCCTAAAACTTCTTCTACATTTTCTTCGTTTTCTAATTCTTTCAAATATTTTGAAACGATTTCTTCATCTTTACTTTTATAAATTAATGCCATTTGATTATTTTCTGTAAATACTTTGTTAACTTCATTTGATGTAGTGTCTGTATATGAAATACCTAAATTCCCTTTTAGTAAATAATCTCCAACAAATGCTACAAGAAACAACAACACTGCTATATTTCTTAGTTTGTAGCTTATTTTTCCTAGCCAATCCATTTTAAAGTTTGGACTTCTCTTTTTAGTTTTTGCAATTGCTTTATCAAACATTAGTATTAAGCCTGGAAGTACAAAGAATATACTAATTAAGCTAAATAGTACACCTTTTGCTAATACAAATCCTAAATCTTTACCAATTGTAAAACTCATAAATACAAGTGCTAGTAACCCTACTATTGTTGTTACTGAACTACTTGATATAGATTTAAAAGCGTTATATAAAGCATTTTTCATTGCTTTTACTTTGTCAGTTTCTTTTTGTCTTTCTTGTGCATATCTATTCATTAACATTATTGAATAGTCCATTGATAACGCCATTTGTAGAATAGCTGATATTGAATTTGTAATATTAGATACTGTCCCAAATATTATATTTGTACCATTATTTAACAAAACTCCTATCAATATTGATGTCAGAAATAAGAATGGTTCTACATAAGATTCACACATTATTATTAAAATTACTAATGCACATACAACAGCAAGAACTACTATCCATGTTGGTAAAACGGGATTATTTCTTTCTGATATTGATCCACTTGTATAGATTTTATAGTCCTTATTGTAATGTTCTTTTATTTCTTTATAAACATCACTTGCTAGCTCAGAATCTTCTGTGTCATCTACATTTATTACATATAAAGTGTAATTATCCTTGTTGTAGTCTTCTGTGTTGTCATAATCTACACTATTTACCCCTTTTATTTGTGTAAGTTCATTATATATTTCAGTTTTTTTATCTTCTTGTAAGTCTTCAAACATTACATTAAGCGAGCTTGATTTTATTTCTTTAAAGTTGCTTTCCATAATGTCCATACCGATTCTTGTTTCTGATGTACTTGGTAAGTATTCTGCAATGTCATAGTTGATGTTAACTTTTTGAGACAAGATTACTGATATGATTGATAGTATGATAAATAAAACTAATATAATGTGTCTTTTGTTAATGATAAAATCTGTAAATTTTTTCAAACTTATCCTCTCCTTTTTTTGTCCTAAATTTTATTTTAGATACTTTATTATATTTATTCAAGTATAATATATTAAAAAGTGTCCAAATTTGGACACTTTTTGTTAAATTGTCTTTTTTATATATTCTTTAATATAAATTCAATAACATTGTTTTCTCTATTTCTTGGTTTGCAAATCCTCTTATTTCTATTACATCTTTTATATGTTGTTGCACTTCTTGTAATGTGTTTTTTTCATTCAAATCATTCCATAATTCTACCTGATTCTTCAATTTATTAATCCCTTTCCATTTCTTATTTTATATCACTTTCAAAATTATTAACCATATCTGCATTTTATCATAAGTTAACAATTTATACAATAAAAACATTTTCAAAAATCTTTATTTGTGCTATAATATGAAAAAACATAAAGAAAGGACTTTAAATATGAAAGTACAAGGATTAAATTCATCTTCAAAAAAAACTAGAAACTTAATAAAAAAAGCATTTGCAGAACTTATAAATGAGAAAAAAGAATTGAGTAAAATTACAGTTACAGAACTTGTTAAAAAAGCTGAAATTACAAGAAGTACTTTTTATACTCATTATGATGATATTTATGAAGTTGTCAACGAATACCAATTAGAAACAATTGAATTATTAGTTAGTGATGATAAAATTTTAAATTCTATTCAAGATATTTATGATTATTTTGATGAGATTTTTGAATGTTTAAATAAAAATGAAGAAATATATAAAATGCTTTTATCTTCAAATGCTACTCTTGTATTTCTTGAAGAATTAAAAAGACTTGCTGGTAAAAAAATATACAATGTTTTGAAAAATATTATTAAAAATAACGAATATTTAGAATTAGATGTTGATTTCTATATGTATGGTGTAATTAGTGAACTTATAAAATATTTTAGAGGTCAAAGCGATTATTCTTCTGAAGAATTACTTGTAAATAGTAAAAAATGGTTTGAGAAAATTTTTAATTAAATTTTTCAAGCCATTTTTTAATTTATTCTCGTTTTTCAAATATTGATGCATATATTTTTACTTGTTATTTTACATTTATTTATTTGTTTTAGAACTATTGCTTGTATTCTATGACAATTTATTTTCTTTGTCAATATTTTTTGTAATTTTTTAGTAAACTTTTACAATGATTTTGTTTAATAATTTTTAATTAATCTTATATTATTGAAATTTTGTTATATCACTTATTTTCCCTGCAAAATATGGGTTCTCTTTGCCTTTTTCTTTTAAGAATATTGCAAATGTATCATCTATTGCAAATTCTCTGACCTCATCAAACATTATTGCTGATTTATAGTCTGCCATCATCCCTGCTTCACTTTTTATTTTTCCTCCTGTTTTATCTAATTCAAACTGTATTGTCTGTAAAGCCTTTTCGATATAGTACTTATCCCCATTTGAAAATAAAAATAATTTATTTTGTATTTCAGTAAATTCTGTTTTTTCATTGATTTTTATATTAGGAACTTTTAATAATTCTTTTTCTTGTAACCTTTTATTTCCTTTATATTTACTTTCTTCTTTTTCTATATTTTGATATATTTTGTTAAATGTATTTCCTTTTGGATTTTTGCAAAAAATAACTTCATCTTCTTGTTTAGTTTTTAATTTAATAGCAAAATCATTTTTTGAATTATAATATAAAACTCCTACTTGATTTCTTAATTCATCACTTTGGCTATCTTTTTTTATCCCAAAATATTTTACATTTTCATAATTTCCGAATTTATCGTTTTCAAGTTCTTCAAATGCTTTTTCAAACTTAAACTCTTTCTTTAGCATTGCGTATAAGAAATAATCTTTTGGATCTCTGTTTTCCCAATCAAAGTCGTTTAGAATATCACTTGTTTCATTGAATTTTTCTTTTATAGCCTTTTCAATTTCATTTTTTAAAGCTATAGATGGGCTCCCTACCTTCTTATAAAAATATTGTTCAGATAAGTCGTTTGTTGTAAAGGTTTCTTTGTTTAAGTTTTCAACTACTTTTAATTGCGGTGTAAATACAATATCTTGTTTTGCTAAGTCATTTTTTAAATCATTCCATATTAGCTGAAATGTGCCACACCAAATTGTATTATCTTTTATTTCATCTTCTAATGTCAAAGCTGTTGTTATTCCTTCTGTACTAGATAATTTACTTGCTGAAGAAGTATGTCCTCCTGTCTTATCATTTACAAATACCTTTTCATATATACAAAACCCTAATAATGCTATAACAATGACAGTAACTACTATTACTATTTTTATACTTTTATTCATTAATACCACCCTCTTTATATATAACACATTTACTTAAAAAAATAAAGATTTCATTATAAAGTTTTGATATAAACAGTTACAGTTCAGCCTTAATTTTATAGAGTAGTTCTAAATGTTGATATATTAATATTTTGAAGCAAAAGACCCAATGGTAGACCCTAGCTATGTTTTTTGCAAAAAATATTCATATATCAACATTTAGAACGGCTGATTTTTATATCTTACTAATTATTAAAAAATCACTCTATATTTATAGAATGATTTTTTGTATAAATTTTATTTATTCACAGAAAAATACAATATCATTATCTTTTAAACTTTTTTGCACATCAATAACTCTTTGATTTGAAGAACCTCTCCACTTCAATGTAGGATTATGTAATTCATCAACATATTGGCCATCAACCAAAACATCTAAATATTTAACAACCTCTTTATCTTTTAAATCTTTATCAAACTTAAAACCTGACCAAGCCCATAAATTTTTATTTGGGTATTTTTCTTTAAATGCTTTAGCTAATTTTGTAGTTCCTTCTATATTCTTAGGATTCATTGGTTCTCCACCTAAAATTGATAATCCTTCTATATTTTCATTATCACATAATTCTAATACTCTCTCAATAGTGCTATCAGTGAACTCTTTTCCTCCATTAAAGTCATGTGTTTCTGGATTAAAACAATTTTTGCAGTTAAATGTGCATCCTTGCATAAATATTGATACTCTTACACCTGGTCCATCTGCAATATCCATTTTTCTAATTTTGTTATATCTCATTTTTATTCATCATCCTTATTATCTATATGTAAAACTCTTTCTTTTATTTCTTGTGTTCTTCCTTTGTTCCAGAAATTACTTCCTATATATCCACAAGTTCTTCTTGCTACATTTAATGTATTGTGGTCTCTATTTCCACAGTTTGGACAATACCATTCTAAATTATCATCAATTTGTATTTCTCCATCAAATCCGCATTTTTGGCAGTAATCTGATTTTGTGTTTAATTCTGCATACATAATATTGTCATATATAAATTGAATTATTTGAAGAACAACTTCTAAATTATCTTGTAAATTAGGTGTTTCTACATAAGATATAGCTCCTCCTGGGCTTAATCTTTGGAATTCACTTTCTAATTTTAATTTAGAGAATGCATCAATTTCTTCAAATACTGGTACATGATAAGAGTTTGTTATATATCCTCTATCTGTAATACCTTTAATCTCCCCAAATCTTTCTTTTAAGCATTTTGCAAATTTATATGTTGTAGATTCAATTGGTGTACCATAAACACTATAGTCTATATCTTCTTTTTCTTTCCATTCTTTACATTTGTCATTTAGTCTTTGCATAACTTTTAAAGCAAATTCTTTACCTTCTCCATTATCAGTGTGGCTATTGTCTGTCATATATTTAACACATTCATATAATCCAGCATATCCAAGTGAAATTGTTGAATATCCACTATGTAATAATGAATGAATGCTTTCTCCTTTTTTTAATCTAGCAAGTGCTCCATATTGCCATAAAATTGGTGCTACATCACTTGTTACTTTACTTAATCTTTCATGTCTTGCTTGTAAAGCTCTATGGCATAATTCTAATCTTTCATCATAAATTTTCCAGAATTTATCCATATCTTTTCCAGATGATAATGCAACATCAACTAAATTTATTGTTACAACACCTTGATTAAATCTTCCATAATATTTTCCTTTGTTTGTTTCTGGGTCAACATATGGTGTTAAGAATGAACGGCATCCCATACATGGATAGCAATGTCCTTCTCCATTTTTGTCTATTTTAAATTCTTTCATTTTCTTTTCAGAAATATAATCTGGTACCATTCTTTTTGCTGTACATTTAGCGGCAAGTTCTGTTAAATACCAATATTTACTTTCTTTGTGTATATTGTCTTCTTCTAATACATAAAGTAGTTTTGGGAAAGCTGGCGTTACATAAACACCTTGTTCATTTTTGAAACCTACTATTCTTTGTTTTAAGAATTCTTCGATTATTAAGGCTAATTCATCTTTATATTCTTCTGTTTCACCTAAATACATACATACAGATAAGAAAGGTGCTTGTCCGTTTGTATTTGTCATAGAATTTACTTGATAATTGAATGTTTGCACACCATCTGATACTTCTTTTCTTGTATCTTGTTTAGCGAATTCTTCACATTGTTTGTCTGATAATCCTCTGTCTTTATATTTTTTATAATATTTTTCATAACTACTTTTTACAAATGGTGCTAAGTGTGCTAAAGATATAGTTGCACCACCATAAGTTGAAGATGTAACTCCTAAAATTATTTGTGTTGCTATTGTACATGCTGTAATAAATCTATGTGGTTTTTCTATCATTACACCATTCATTATTGTTCCATTTTGTAACATATCTTCTATATTTATAAGTTCACAGTTTGTTAATGCATTTTGAGCAAAGTAGTCTGCATCATGAAAATGAATTATTCCTTCATCATGTGCTTTTACTATATCTTCTGGTAATAAAAATCTTCTAGTTATATCTGTACTTGTTATTCCTGCTAAATAATCTCTTTGTGTTGTTACAACAGTAGCGTTTTTGTTAGAATTTTCACTATTCCAGTATTCGCTTTCTCCTTCTATTAATTCTTTAATAGATTGGTCTGTTGTATTGGCTTTTCTTACTAATGCTCTTTTATAACGATATGTAATATATACTTTTGCTAATTCATATTTTCCAATTTCCATTAATTTTTCTTCTATAATATCTTGTATATCTTCTACTAAGATTCTTGATTTATTTAATTCTTCAATATAATTAATTATTTCTTCAATTTGTTCGTTTGATACTTTATATTTTTTTGAAACCTCTGCATTTGCTTTTTGTATTGCTACTCTTATTTTCTCTGGATTATAATCAACTATTGTTCCATCTCTTTTTATAATTTTCATTCCCTTTTTCCTCCTTCTTTTTATGTACTTATTATATATCAAGATTTGTAGTTTACTGTTGCAAATGCAACTTTTTTCAAAAAAGTTTTTTTAATATTTTTTATCCGGCTTGCCTCTAAGAGAATTCGTTTTATTACATTTGTGTTACAAATTTTTCTTCTTTTTGACAAAAAAATATGTAAATCAAAATTCAACTTGATTTACACATTTTTTCTTATTTTATTAATATGTATATTTTATTACCAGAAAATCAAGAATGTTAAAAATGTTCCCATTCTAACTTGTTCTTTAGTCAAATCTTTTAACATTTCTGGAAGTTCTCCTTCTTCTTTTTCATCTGTAAATTTCATTTCATAATAATCTACATCTTGAACTTTAAAATATATTTCAATTTCTCTTGTTTCATTATCTCTCATATTTGAAACATCTATGTATTTGCTTCCTAGAAAGTTTCCTCTTTCTGAATATAAGTCAATTCTTAAATAGTTATTTGTTATTTTGTTTTCTGAATTATTATATACTGTTCCTTTTATTCTTCCATTTATTTTTGTTGCTTGTGCTTGATATATTGTTATTTGTGATAAGTTGTCTTTTCTTCCTATGTTTTGATATGTTGTTTCAACATATAGGTATATCATTAGGTTGGAAAATATATAAAACAATATTAACCATAACGCATATTTTAGAAATGTTTTCATTCTATCCATGTTATTTTCTCCTTTTATTTTTTCATTTTTTTATATTCATAATTTTACTATACATAATATCAAAAATCAAGAAATTTCAGGATATTTTTTTATTTTTTGTAAATACTATAAATATAAAAAATGGTAATTTACCAAGATTGGAGTGAAACATGGAAAATCAAAACCTAAACATTTTAGACGAAATCAACAAAGGAAGCACAATGGGAATGGATGCTATATCATTTATTTCTGAAAAAGTAACTGACAGTACATTTAAAGAAGTTCTAGACGGTGAATACTCTAAATACAGAGATATTTCAGAAAGAGTACATCAGTTATATTCAAATTATAGTGATAAAGAACCTCACCAAACAAATGCTATGAATAAAATGATGACATGGTATGGTATTCAAATGAAAACAATGGCAGATGATACAACTTCAAAATTATCTGAATTATTGATGCAAGGTACTAATATGGGAATTATTGAAGGTCGTCGTTTATTAAATCAAAATCATGATGCTGCTCAAGATGTTAAGAATATTTTAAATGATTTTGTTGTTATGCAAGAAGATAGTGTTGAAACACTAAAAAAATATTTATAATTATTATAAAAAATTAAATCTAATAAAGGAAAAACTTAAATAGTGTGAATTTTGACTACTAAATTTTTCCTTTTATTATTTATTTTAATATTATTGCTTTTCCTAAATAAACTGAGTAAATATAAACCTTATCAACATTTCTATTTAAAGCTTGTTTTAGCGCCTCTTTGTATAACTCCAATTGATTTCTGTATTTTTCTACTAGTTCATTTTCTTTACCATTTTCAACATAATCTGTTTTATAATCTAGTAAAACTAAGTTATCATCTTTATCAATATAATACAAATCAATAATACCTTGTACCAAAATATCTTCTTCTATATCTTGCTCATAAATTTTCTTTGCCGGAACATTTATATAAAAAGGTTTTTCCTGATAAATTTCTTTTGCAATTTTTAATTCTTCCCATATATTAGATTTTGTAAATTCTAGTATTTTATATGGATTTATTGCCTCTGCTTCTTTTTCTGTTATAATTTGCTTTAATTGTAAATTTTGAATTAATTCCTTGATTTTTTGCAAATCATATTCTTCTTTTGGATTTAATTTTTGCATGCATAAATGTATTAATGTTCCTTTTTGTGCTGATGTTATTTTTATGTCTTTTTCTTCTTGCAAAAATTTAGGTTTTTCAAAAATTATTTCTTTTTGTGAAGTTTCATCTGTTTCAGTTTGTTCTAAACTTTCAATATTTACTCCAACTTGTTTTTGTTTCATTTGTTTTATTTTTGTAACAGAACTTTTTGTTGGAATTGTTGTTGATAATTTGTTTTTATATTCATATTCAATTTTATTTTTGATATTTTCTAATAATTGCTGATTACATTCTTTTTCATTTAATAATTTTATTATCTTATCTGAATTATTTTCTTGTACTTCTTGCTTTTGACTACTTACAATTTGATTTGGCTCAATTTTGTTTAGCTCAAGTAAATTATTTGTATTTTCTTTTTCATAAAGAGAAACTAGTAAAATCCAGTCCAAATATGATTTATATTTTTTAACCAAAATAGGATTTATTTTTTCATCTTTTTTTGGATAAATACTAATTTGTTTTTCGATATCCTCTATCTGGTTTGTATAATTATTTGAAATTCCTGTTATTATCAATTTTTCCTTTGCCCTTGTTAGTGCAACATATAATATTCTCATTTCTTCTGAAATATTTTCATTTATAATAACATTTTTAACCGCTTCTCTTGTTAAAGTATCATATTTAACTTGTGCATTATAATCTATATATTTAGCCCCTATTCCAATATCTTGATGTAGCAAAACAGGATTTTTTCTTATGTCTTGCTCATTAAATTGTTTATTAGAATTAGCCAAAAATACAATTGGAAATTCTAGTCCTTTACTCTTGTGAATACTCATAATTCTAATTACATCATCATTTTCACCTATTATTTTAGCAGCACCTAAATCTCCTGAATTTACTTTTAATTTTTCAATAAAGTTTATAAAATTATATAATCCTTTAAAACTAGCTGTTTCATACTTTTTAGCTCTTTCAAATAACATTTTTAAATTAGCTTGCCTTAAATTACCATTTGGCATTAATCCAACATAATTGTAATAACCAGTATCTGAATAGATTTTCCAGATCAATTCATCTAATGCTAAATATTCTTGCTCTTTTCTCCATTTTTCTATTTTATTTAAAAAGTTTTCTATTTTTTGTCTCAATTCTGGTTTAACATCTACTTTAGCTTTTAACATACAATTATAAAAATTATCATATTTATCTGACAGTCTAATTTCAACAAGTTCATTATCTGTAAATCCACCTATATTTGACCTTACAACAGTTACAAGTGGAATGTCTTGCATTGGATTATCAATTATTTTTAGCAAGCTCATTATTGTTTGAATTTCTATTGAATCCAAATATTCTTGGTTACTATCTGAAAATACTGGCATTCCTAGATTTATAATTTCTTGCTCATATACATTTGCTTTATCTTTTGTTGACCTTAATAAAATTGCTATGTCTTTATATGCTATATCTCTAAAACATTCTTTTTTTCTATCATAAATTTGATATTTGCTATCTATTAGTTCTTTTATTTTTTTAGCAACATATTTTGCTTCAAGCTCAATGTTTTCTATATGATCCAATTCATCTTCATTTTCATCATCATCTTCATCGTCATCATTATTTTCATAATTTTGTTCATAACTATTTTTATCTTTAGACTTTTCTTCTTTATTCAAATCGATTATATCTATTTCAGTTTTCAAATTTTGGTTAGTTTGTTTATAATCTTCTGCTCCAAAATTCAAATACTCATTTTCATCATACTCAACTTCGCCTAAGTCTTTGCTCATAATATTTTCAAATATCAAATTTGTAAAATCTAGTATATTGTCTCTACTTCGGAAATTTTTAAACAATTGAATTTTTCTTCCATTGTTCAAACCTTCTGTTTCTGTCCCAACTGTCTCAAATTTTTCATATTTATCTAAAAATAGTTTTGGCATAGCTTGTCTAAATCTATAAATACTTTGTTTTACATCTCCTACCATAAACATATTGTTTCCTCTTGATATTGATGAAAGTATAAATTCTTGTACTAGGTTACTGTCTTGATATTCATCTATTGCTATTTCTTCAAATTTTTCTGTATATTTTTTTGCTACTTCTGTTTTTATTATATTTTGATGTTTTTCTCCATTTTCATCAATTGTTGTTTCTACATCTTTTACTAAAATATTCAAAGCAAAATGTTCTATGTCTGTAAAATCTACTATGTTTTTATCTCTTTTTCTTTTTGAGAAAATTTCATCAAATTCTAAAATTAAATTTTCTAGTTTCTTTAGTATATTGTACATATCAAATATATCTTGAATAGCTTGTTTAGAGTCTGATACAAAAGTTTTATCTTTTATTTTACTAAACTTCTTTTTTACACTATTTCTAATATTTTTAGCTTCTTCTTTTATCTCTGAATTTACTCTCTTAGTTGACCATCTTGGGAAAAATGTGATATTTTTTGTTATTTCGTATGCTTTGTCCCAATTGTTTAAGTTGTCTTTTAATGTATTCAATTGTTTGATATCTGTTTCTATAATTTGTTTAAAAACTTCTAATTCTTTATCATAGCTTAAGCTTTCTAATACATCTGTAAGTGTTGTAATGTCATCTATTAGTTCTTCATCCATAGCTTTTAACAATATTTTTCCCCATATGGTTTGGCTGAAATCTTGGTCTAGTATCTCTTCAACATTGAACATTTCTATTTTTTCGTGTAGCCACTTTTTAGGATATGGGCTAGAGCTTATATAACTGTAAATATCTAAAATCAAGTCTTTTAATGGTGTGTCATCTCTGTAACTTGTATATGTATTTATTAGCTTTGTAAAATCTTTATCCTCTGAAAGATATTTACTTTCAAATAGTTCATCTAATACTTCTTGCTTTAGTAGTTCTATTTCTGGTGTATCTGCTATTCTGAAATTTGGAGATACATTATCTAGTTCATAAAAATTGTTTTTTACTACTTCCAAACAGAATGAGTCTATTGTACATATACTTGCCATATTTAATAGAGTTATTTGTCTTTGCAAGTTTTCGTTTTCTGGGTCTTCATCTAATTTTTTGTATATTGCATCTAGTACTCTTTCTCTCATTTCTGAAGCTGCTGCATTTGTGAATGTAACTACTAATAATTTGTCTATGTCTATGTTTTCATTTATTGCTTTGTTTATTATTCTTTCTACTAGTACTGCTGTTTTTCCGGCTTCCGTGCTGCTGCTGCTACTAGTAGGTTAAAATCTTTTTCATATATTGCTTGTTTTTGTTCTTTGGTCCAGTTTGGCATTTTTTTACCTCCATTCATGTCCATGTCCAAAAGGGACGTTTCTTTTTGGACATTTTGTCCATTTGGGACAGATCTTAATTTTTTATTTATTTTATTTTATCAAATTAAATAATAAAAAACAACAATGTTTTTAATATAATATTAATATAAAGAAAGAGAAGTAGACTAAAAATCTACTTCTCCTAGGTGTCGTCCGAAGACTTCCACCGCGATCCTTATATATATTATAATATATATTAATATTATATGCAATATTTTTTTTAATATTTCTAATTTTTCTTTACAAAATTAATAAAATCTTTCAATTTTTGTTTATCATTAGTAAGAATAATTTGATCATATACTTGTCTAGGTACATTTTCTTCTAAAGTATTTGTATATTTTATATAATCATTTATATTTTTTATTATCTCTTTATTATTTTTATCTAATTTTTTTAAAATATATGAAACTAAAATTATATAATCTGTTATGCTATTAAAAAGTATTCCTTGAACTTTAGTATCATCTTCTATTGCTTTTATCAATAATTTATTTATATTTCTCTCTTTGAATCTAGTATCAAATATCATATTATTATGAGCTATTGCATTTCTTAAATCCTTCAAAGAAAAAATTATACTTTGTACTAAAACTCCTGATGAATCAAAAGCAATATTTAGCCCTAAATCTTTTGAAATATCTTTCCTAATATTTAATTCTAATGTAGATATTAAATTTCCAAATTCTCCCAATGTTATAATTTCAAATATTGCCCAAATAGGAATGCTTTCATCATTTTTCAAATAATGCGATACTATATTATTATCTGCTGCATATTTTATAGCAATTGTATTTTGTATTCTATTAAATGTGTCTAGCCTCTTTTTATATGCTTCTTTATATTTTATACCATTATATGATTTATAATCAGTCATTAAATTTGAATAAATGTCACTAAAATTTTCTGTTTTTCCTTCTTTTATTATTATCTCTAATGCATAACTTTTTAATGCAGTTTCTATAAACATTACTTGTGGATATAATAAAGATTTTACTTTGTTATCGAATTCTATTACTGATACAAGCTCATCAAATTTAGAAAATTGAATTCTATTATTGGGCTTTTTGATGTATCTATATCCTTTATATCCATGATAATATCCAATATTTTTCAATCTTCTTTTATCATCGCTTCCTTCAATATGCATATTATGTTTTTCTCTCAAATATTTCATTAAACCATTAATACTTTTTATATTATTCATTTAAATCTCCTTGTATTTCAATTAGTGGCTTTATTATAAACATTTGTTTTTATATTGTCAAGAATATTTTATAAATTACTTTATTTATTATATACATTTTAAAGAATTTATATCAAATTTTCTGGATTTAGTTCTTCTAATTCAGGTAATACAAATATTCCATCTTTTCTTATTAATACATCATCAAAATAAATTTCTCCACCGCCATATTCTTTTCTTTGAATATTTACAATATCCCAATGAATACTTGACCTGTTTCCATTATCGCTTTCTTCTAAACTATCTCCTGGTGTAAAATGAAAACTTCCTTTTATTTTTTCATCAAATAATGTGTCTCCTATTGGTTTTTCTACATATGGATTTAGTCCTATTGCAAATTCACCAATATAACGTGCTCCTTCATCTGTGTCTAAAATTTTATTTAATGCTTCTGTATTATTTGCAGTTGCTTTTACTATTTTTCCGTTTTCAAATTCAAATCTTATATTATTAAATAAATATCCATTATATGATGTTTCTGTATTATATGTAATATAACCATTTACACTATCTTTAACTGGTGCTGATGCAACTTCTCCATCTGGTATATTAAATGTTCCCATATATTTTTCTGCTGGTATCCCTTTAATACTAAATGTTAAATCTGTTTCTGGTCCTACAATATGTACTTTGTCTGTTTTGTTCATTAAGTCTTTTAAATTATCCATTGCTTTTGACATTTTTGAGTAATCTAAATTGCATACTTTAAAATAAAAATCTTCAAATTCTTCTAGATTCATTTTACTCATTTGAGCCATTGAATTATTTGGATATCTTAATATACACCATTTTGTTCTTTTTACTCTTTCTTCAAAATGTACTGGCACTGTATAATATTTGTTGTACATATTCATTATTTCGCTATCTATATTTGATAATTCTGATGTGTTAGAACTTGCTCTTATTCCTATATAAGCATCCATATCTTTCATTCTTGCTTCATCATGTTTGCTATATAATTTGATTTGTTCTTCTGTTGCATTTTCTAGCATTATTCTTAATAGTTCATAATTTATTATATTAAAGTATGGTCTTGCTTTCATTTCTTCTGCTTGTTCTACTAGTTCTTTGGCTAGTGGTAACCCTTCTTCTCCTAATACTTCTATTAAAATATTTTCATTTTCTTTTAAATCTACTGAATATGTTAGTAGATTTTTTGCTAACTTTTCTATTCTTGGATCTTTCATTTTTTACCTCCAATTTTTTCTATATCATCCATTGAATTTTATCATATAAAATAAAAGATGGCAATAAATTCGCCATCTTCTTTTTTAATTAAATTGAAATTTTTATGCCTCTTTTGTAAATATTGCAGATAATATTAATATAATAAAGTTTAATAAATTTCATCCATTCTTATGCAGAATTTATGTAATAAATTCTGCAAACATTATAAAAGAACCTTCCCTTTTGGACATTATTTCACAAACAAAGTTCTAATTTTTTTAATCAAATAATGACTTCCACCATCTCTATTATTTTGAGTATTTTCAACCATACTAATAATTAGCATATCATTTCCTGTTGGATTATCAACTGTAAAACAATCAAACCATCCCAATGTTCCACTTTCAGTATCAGTACTTGAAGTTTTTAATTCTGCAGTGCCTGTTTTTCCAGCTATTGTTACTCCACCAACCTTCATGTCAGTTGCTGTTCCTTCTGGATTTTCTACAACTTGTATTAAATCATTCTTTACAGTGTTTGCTGATTCTTTTGTAAATACATTTTCTTTTAAAATCGTTGTTTTTCCATCATTATATTCAATATATGGTTTTACCATATTCCCTTCATTTGCAAAAGCTGAATAAATTGATGCCATATGTATTGGATTTACTAATATATCTCCTTGACCATATCCCGAATCTGCCAATTTCTTTTCTGTTGATATAGTATTATTTGAATTTGAAGAATATTGTGATTTTCTAAATGTTAATGGAAAATCTATTTTTTCGTCTATCTGTTCATTAAAACCTAATTTATCTAAATTTTCACAAAATGTTTTACTTCCAATTTGCATTGCAGCTTGACCAAAAAAGATGTTGTCTGAATGTATTAATGCATTTGATATATTTTTCGCTCCACTATATGCTGTTAAGGTTGTTATATAATCATTTCCCCAACTAGAATCTTTTTGCCATTTTAGTCCTGAATATGAAAATGTTGTATCTGTTGTTAGTTTTCCAGTTGTCAAACCTATTGCAGCTGTAATTGGCTTAAATGTTGAACCTGGGCAATAACTTTGTAAAAATCTATTATATAATGGTTTGTTTTCATCATTATTTAATTCATCCCATTGAGAATTTGTTAGTCCTAAAACAAAATCATTTGAATTATAAGATGGTGTACTAACACATGCCAATAATTCTCCTGTTTTTGGCTCCATTACTACAAAAAATCCTTTATCATCTTTCATTTGATTATATAGTTGCTTTTGTAAGTTACTATCTATTGTTAATTTTACATCTGTTCCATCTTTCTTATCTTGTGTTGCTAGCGTTTTTAATCTGTTTCCATTTTCATCAACTATATAAATTTCTGTTCCATCAATTCCTCTTAAAGTATCTTCATATGCTTGCTCTAATCCTGATTTTCCTATTATACTGCTTGAGCTATATCCTTTACCTTCTTTTTCTTTTAATTCTTCTGCATTTATAGCTTGAACATATCCTATTAAATGAGCCGCTTCTTCTCCTAAAGGATAAACTCTAGCTTCTGTACTTGTTATTTTTATTCCTGAAATTTGCAATAATTGGTCTTTTAATGTAGTATTGCTTGCTGATACTTTTTTTATTGGCACAAATGTGTCATCTTTTACATATGATGCTGAAAGTTGTGTATTTATATAATCTGTTGAAACTCCTGTTAATTCAGATATTTTATCAATATTATCTTCTTTATTTTCTCCTAATTTTCCAGGCACAATTCCAACAGTAGAAATACTACCATTTTCTGCAAGTTTAACTCCGTTTCTGTCTAAAATTTCTCCTCTTTTAGCAGATATTGAAGACACTCTAACTTTATCTGTGTTTCTTAATTCAGGAAAAATCATGCTAGAAGACCAATTTATTTTATATTGTTTATCTTCTTTTACTAATTTAGCTGTATTTGTAAATGATATTGTTCCAGCTGATGTTGACATACTTTCACTATATGTAACTTTATATATACCATTTTCTTTTGCTGTTTCTGTAATTTCAATATTTATATTTACTGCATCTATTCCTTCATAGATATTGTTATTTCTTTTTACAAAATCTTCTTGAGATATTTGTCCTTTTGATTCATTTGATATCATATTGTACATTTCTTCATATTTTTGCTCATTTATTAATGATACATATGCATTTAATGTATCTTCTGGTTTTGATTTTGTGATATTTATATATACTATAATTCCTACAATTGCACAAATAATTATTATTGCTACTAAAGCTATGATTATTGCTTTTTTATTTTTCATAAAACTACATCCTCTTTTCCATTTAAAATTCATTTAATAGTTCATTTTTATCCCTAACTCCAACAAATCTTTTAAACTCTTTACCTTCTTTAAAAATAATTAAAGTAGGAATACTCATAACATTATACTTCATTGCTAAATCTTGATTTTCATCAACATTAATCTTTCCAACTTTAGCTTTACCTTGTAATTCTCTAGCAAGCTCTTCAACAACAGGTGCCATCATTTTACAAGGTCCACACCAATCTGCGTAAAAGTCAACTAATACTGACTCATTTGAATTTAAAACTTCTTTTTCAAAGTTTTCTGAATTTAATTTTAATTCCATAATATTACCTTCCTTTTAAATATTTTATAACTTGTAATCCTGCTTTTGTACCCTCATACACTGCCTTTGAAATCTGATATAATCCTCCAGTACAGTCTCCGCAGGCATATAAGCCTTTTATGCTAGTTTCCATATTTTCATTAACAGCAATTTTATCATTTTCAATTTTAGCCCCAAGTTTTTTTGCAAATTCTGTACTTCCGGCAACTCCTTGTGCAATAAAAATTCCGTCAATTTTCATATTTGTATTATCTTTGAATCTTACTTCTTCTACTTTATTATTTCCGATTAACTTCTTTAATCTCTTTATTAATTATATCCACATTTTCAGCTCTATATTCTGGTATTTGTTTTCCATTAGTTAATATCTTTATAGATTTAGCAACATTTTGTAAATCCATAGCTTCAGATATTGCATAATCTCCATTTCCTATTACTGCAACATCTTTATTTCTATAAAAGAATCCATCACATACTGCACAATAGCTAATGCCTCTTCCTTCATATTCATCGATTTTATCTATGTTTGGTTTATTCTTCTTGTTTCCAGTTGCTAATATTACAGACTTTGCTTGAAGTTCATTATTTAAAGTTTCCACTTTAAATATTTGCTCACTTTGTTTTTTGTCTGTTTCTATAAAATCAATTTGTATGTTTGTAACTTCTTCTTCTAAAATTTCTACTCCTAGATTTTTAGCTTGCTCTATTCCTGTGTTATATAATTCTTCACCTTTTATTCCATTTTCAAATCCATAATAATTTTCTATTTTTTGTGCTTTTTCTAGTGCTGATTTTTCTTTATAGATTACTAGGGTTTTGAGATTTCCTCTTATTGTATACAGGCTTGCTGATATTCCAGCAGGTCCTGCTCCTACTATTATTACATCATACATATTTTCACTTCCTAAATTTTGTTTAAAAAAATTATCAAACCAACTACCACAGCTGTAATTGCTGCAATTAAAACAGCTCCCGCTGCTACATCTTTTGCTATTTTTGCTTTTGGATGTTTTTCTTGTGTTATTAAATCTACTGTATTTTCTATTGCTGTATTTACTAATTCTAATGATATAACAAATCCAAATAAAATAATACATATTATCCATTCTATTCTACTTATTTTTAATATTATTCCTAATATTATTACTAATATCATAATTATAAAATGAATTTTCATATTTTTTTCTGCTTTTAATGCTGTAAATATCCCTTCGAATGCGTATTTGAAGCTATTAATTATATTTTTTTCTTTTTTCATTTTTATCACCATACACATTTTACTAAAAAAATTTTCATTTATCAATAGTTTTAAATGTACTTGTAAAAATTATCAAATATGCAATAGAAATTGTAAATCCTCCAATAACATCACTTGCATAATGCACACCTAGATAAATTCTACTAATTCCTATTAATAATATCAATAATGCCAACAATATACATGATATGTACTTTAATTTTGTATTTTTAACGTTTTTCCAAATAAAATAAATTATCAATCCATAAAATGCCGCGCTAATCATAGAATGCCCTGATGGAAAGCTATACCCTGTTTCATCAATTAATCTATATCCAATTGGTCTTGGCCTCTCAACAATATTTTTCAACATTAAGTTTAACATTGTTGATAATATCAAATTTATAGGTATTGCAAAAGCTATTTTTTTATTTTTTATAAATATAGCACATAGTATAGCAATAATAATTAAGAAATAAGCTCCACCTAAATTAGTTATAACTCTAAAAACACTTGTAAGTATATTATTTCTCATACTTAATACTATTAATTTATATATAAATAAATCTATAAATATCGTTTCTTTTTCAAATATATCTTCCATTATTGCTACAAGAATAATCACACATATCAATAATATTATTAACTTATAATTTTTCTTTAACGCTTTTCCTATTTTTTCTAACATATATTTTTCCCCTTATTTCTTTTGTTTTCTGCTATATTACATACAATAATATACAGAAAAATTGTAATATACTTCCTAATAATATGAACAAATGAAATATTGAATGCATATATTTTTTCTTTTTCCCAAATCCATATAATATTGCTCCTATTGTATAAGCAATTCCACCTGCAACTAATAAAACAAGCCCCGGTATTCCCAATAATTTAGGTAATAAATTTACTGTAAAAATAACGCACCAGCCCATTCCTAAATAGCATATCATTGAAAATACTTTATATTTTTTTATATCTATTGAATTTAATACAATTCCTAAAATTGCCATAGCCCATATAATACCAAAAATTGTCCAACCTAAGGCTGGATTAGTTTCTCTAAATGATACTAAACAAAAAGGTGTATATGAACCTGCTATTAGTAAAAATATTGAGCAATGGTCTAATACCTGAAATACTTTTTTTGCTTTTCTTTCGGGTTTTAATCCATGATATATACTTGACATCGTATATAAAAGTATCATTGTAATTCCATATATTACAGAGCTTACTACTGCATATCCATTTCTATGTATTGCTGAAAATACAACACATAGCACTAATGCCACTATTCCAAATGCACCTCCTACTATATGTGAGGTCATATTGAATATTTCTTCACCTCTTGTATATGTTGGTAATATTCTATCTTTTAATTTTGTTCTTGTCATTTTTTCCTCCCTTTTGTACTCATTATTCCCTCTTTTGCTTATTTTAATTTCTTTGATATTATACCATTAAGTTTTTTAAAAATCTACATACTGAATAAGTATTCTATTAATTTTAGCTGTTTTTTTATATTTTTTGTGCTTTCCTCTTCCTATTTTCTACAAAATATGATACAATACTCACCAGTAAAAACATATGAAGAAAAAATTAGGAGGAATTGTTATGGAATTTAATAAATGTAGTAGATGCGGAAACTTTTTTATTTCAAATGATGACGTATGTCCAAAATGCAAAACAAAGGATACATTAGAATTTGAAACATTTAAATCATATATTGCAGAAAATGGAATAAATAATAATTTAGATGTTCTATCTAGTGAAACTGGAATTAGTGTAAAAAATATTAACAGATATTTAAATTATACTGATTCAAATAATAATATACAATTATAAAAAATACTATGATTAAACGAAGGGAATGAATTTTAAAATGACAAATGTATTTGATATACTAGAAGAAAGAGGATATATTGAGCAAATGACTCACCCTCAAGAAATAAAAGAACTTTTTGGTAAAGAAAGTGTTCCTTTTTATATTGGAATAGATCCAACAGCTGATAGCCTTCATGTTGGACATTTTGTTTCTTTAATGGTTGCAAGTCATATGCAAAAATGTGGTCACAAACCTATTATATTAGTTGGTGGCGGTACTGCTACAATTGGTGACCCATCTGGTAAAACTGATATGAGAAAAATGCTTTCTAGAGAAGAAATTGACCATAATGTTGAATGTATTAAAAAACAAATAGAAAGATTTGTTAGCTTTGAAGGAGAAAATGCTGCTATTATAGTTAACAATGCTGACTGGCTTTTAGATTTAAAATTTGTTGATTTTATGCGTGAAATTGGTACACTATTTTCAGTAAATAAAATGCTTGCAGCTGACTGTTACAAAAATAGACTAGATACAGGCTTAACATTTTTCGAAATGAGTTATATGCTTATGCAATCTTATGACTTTTTACATCTATATGAAACATACGGATGTAAATTAGAAATGGGTGGAAATGACCAATGGTCTAATATTATAGGTGGTGTTGACCTAATTAGAAAAATTGGAAAAGATGATTCTTATGGTTTAACATTTAAACTTCTTACAACAAAAGAAGGTAAAAAAATGGGTAAAACTGAAAAAGGAGCTTTATGGTTAGATGCAGAAAAAACTTCTCCTTATGAATTTTATCAATATTGGAGAAATATTGAAGATGCAAGTGTAGAAAATGTTTTAAAATTATTAACATTCTTGCCTATGGAAAAAATCAAAGAATTATCTTCTTTAAAAGATGAACAAATTAATGAAGCTAAAAAAATAGCTGCATTTGAAATTACTAAATTAGTTCATGGTGAAGAAGAAGCTAAAAAAGCTGAAGAAGCAGCAAATGCTCTATTTACTGGTAAAGGTAATTTGGATAATATGCCAACTGTTGATTTAAATGGTAATAAAAACATTTCTATTGTAGATGCAATTGTTTTAACAGGAATTGCTCCATCAAAAGGTCAGGCTAGAACTTTAATTACTCAAGGTGGTATTTCTTTAAATGATGAAAAAATCACTGATATTTCTTATGTTCTTTCTGATTCTGATTTTAAAGATGGTTATGCTATTTTGAAAAAAGGGAAAAAAGTATTTTATAAATTAGTTTAAAAAATATGGATTGGGGGCTAGGTCTCAAATCCCTATTCTTTTATCTTTTTCTCAATTATATACCATTTGACAAAATTATGTAAATATATTATAATTCTTTTAATAGTTTGTACTATTCAATATTTGAAAGGAGCTTTAACACATGTATGTAGAAACCACCATTTATGTCCTTTCGGAAAAGGATGCTCGGGAAAAAATAATGGAATGGCACAAAGATAAGAAAAATTTAAAAATTCATTATGCCAGACCATCATCTTCTGATGAAGGATATGACGTTGCATTTTCTTACAATGGCAATGATGAGCATCCATGATTTTCAAGTGCAAATACATCAGTTTTAACTTAAATCTGATGTATTCGCACTTTTTATTTTATGTAATTCTAAAGTTCCAAAGGGTACATTCTTAAATTGATTGAAATTGTAAAAAGGGATTAAAGACCTGGCCCCTAATCCCTATCTTCTATTCTATTGTTTCATTTAAAGTATTTGTTACTACATTATTTACTTGCTTATCTTCCTCTTTCTTTTTATCCTCTTTAGCCTTTTCTTCCTCCAAAGAATCAATCAAACTTTGTAATTTCTTAATATCAGACCCCATAAGTTCCCAATCATTATTTTCAGTAGATTCTGATAAATTCTTATTAGCCTTTATTATGCTATCTATTAGTCCATCTAAATCATCTGTACTTTCAACTTCGATATTTGAAGCTTCTTTTGACAATAGATTATTCAAAGCTTCTTCTAAATTATTTCCAATAGCAACTTTATTTCCTGAAGCAACTACTACTTTTTTAAGCATTGGTATTTTAGATTCTTCATTTAACATTGTTTGATAAATAGATTCTACATATAATAATGTATTATTTACTGGAACTACTACCATGTCTTTTGTAACTTTTGTTCCTGTTGTATTTAGAGCCTTTATTTCTGCTGAAATCAATTCATCTTGTTCAATTTGATTATCTAATTGCATTGGTCCTAAAATATTACTATCTTGTGAAAATTTATATAATTTTAGTTTGTTTGTACTTCCATCTGTTGTACCTACTAAATAAGATATCAAATTTTGTTTTGACTCTGGTGTATAGATTTGTATTAATCCAATTTCTTTTTGAACCTCATTTTCCATCATAGTATAATATGGTTTCAATACGGTTCCTGAAGATTTTGTAAGTATTGTATTATTGTATTTAGCAAAGTCCCAAATGTCATCTTTTCTGTATAATATATCAGATTTTACATTATGATAAGTTTTTAAAAGTTCTGCTTGTACATTATATAGATATTCTGGATATATAAAGTGTTCTGATATATCTTCTGGAATTTCTGAATTTATATCTTCAAATACTGTTGGATATGTATTTCTATATGCCATAGCAATTGGGTCTGTTTTATCTGTTACATAGAACTTCATTGTTCCAGCATAGCTATCAATTATTACTTTTATTGAATTTCTAATGTAATTTATTTTTTCTTTTATGCCATCATGTTCAATTGTTATGTATTGTGAATATGGATATTTATTTGAAACTGTGTAAGCATCTAATACCCATACAATTTTTCCCTCTTCTGTAACAACTGTATATGGATTTTCATCATATATCAAATATGGCATTACTTGTTTTGCTCTTTTTATTATGTTTCTATTTATTAATATTTTGCTATTATTTGTTATTTCTGTTGAAAATGCAAGTTTTAAATCTCCTGTTTTTATTCCTAATATTAATCTATCTATAAATCCAAGTTGTAGTCCTGCATCTCCATTATATGTTGATGTATGTTCTAAGCCATCTTCATCTGTATAATCATATTCTTTTCTATTTTTAGTATTTGTTGCAATTGTATCATTTGTCTCTAATCCAAAATAAATGTCTTGGTCCGTTGTACCTAATTGGTCATCTTTTCCAGCTATATCTTTTTGAATATATGTTATAGTTCCATTCTCTGTTGTTGTAGTACTATCAATAACAATTTGTCCTTTTCCATGTGTATATTCATATGTTTTATTATTATATGTTCTTCCAGAGTTTGTAATTTCTCTTGGAGCTACATATACTAATTTTTCTTCTTCAGATACTTTATATTTTGCAATATTTGCATTTCTGTATGAATAATATCCTGTTCCTGTTTGCTTATCATCTAAAGTTTTTAATACTACATCTTCATTTATTATTTTTATATTATCTATTATATCAGAGTTTTCGTTAACCTCTGTTTGTGTAATGGTTCCTGTACTTTCTATGCTTTCTTCTGATATATCTATATTGTAAGCATTTTTAGTATATCTTATATTATTATCTAAATAATCTTTTTCCTTGTCTAATTTATTTGAATTAACAAAAATTAGATTAAAGACTATTATTACTAAAAACATTGATACTAAATATCCTGGAATTATAGCTAAATTTTTAAGTACTTTTGGAGTATCATTATTTTTAAATGCTTTAATTGCTCTTAATGCTGCTATAATAATAATTACTGCAAATATTAAATATCCCCATCTTTGAATTGTTACATCTGTATAGCTTGCACCAACTACTTCTATGTTTTTTGTAGAGTCTGTTTCATTTTTTATTGTTAGCATTTTGTTAAAAGATATGTTTGTTGCATTTAAAGCTGTATATAAAGCTATACATGTTACAATTAATGTAACATTTCTTAATAATTTTTTAATTAATAAACTTTCTCTTAGCATTTTTCCATCTACGCCATCAAAATATTTATTAAATATTATTATGTAATAAATTACCATGTAGATTGTTAGACCAATGATTATTCCTATAAAATACATTAATAATGTTTCAATTAATGGTTTTTGGAACATGTAAAATGCTATGTCAAAACCAAACACTGGGTCTGCTATTCCAAAAGATGCATTACTTGAACATAACAGAATTTTTTTCATTAATATATTTGACATAAATGTACTTACAATTACTGAAATCACAAATGCTATTGATTTATTTAGTAATTTTGGCATTTCTTTATTTTCTTTTTCGAAAAATGTTTTTAGTCCTTTTTTTATGCCTCTATTTGTGAAGTACATTAATATGTATAAGATTACAAAATTTACTCCAAAAATTATATATTTGTAGCTTAAATTAGTGAAAAATGCTTGTACATAGTTTTCTCCTAATTCTTTATATTGTAAATATGTTCCTCTTAAGTTTATAAATGTTCCTATTGCAAATACTAATATAAATAGCAATACAATAATCATTCTTGTTTTATTTTTGTTTTTTTCCAATTTTTACCTTTCACTCCGTTTCTCTTCGTTTGTCCAAAAGGGACGGTTCTTTTTGGACATTTTGTCCATTTGGAACCGATCTTATTCCTCACTAACGAATAGTTATTTCAATGTTTACAAAATTTATTGCATAAATTTTGTATAAGATATCCGTAACGCTCGTTCCTCGCTAACGGCTATCTTAAATTATTGCCTTAACAAAATCTTCTGAATTAAAGATTTCCATATCATCTATTTGTTCTCCAACTCCGATAAATTTTACTGGAATTTTGTTTTCTTCTACTATTCCAATAACTACTCCGCCTTTTGCTGTTCCATCTAGTTTTGTAAGTACAATTCCTGTAATGTCTGCTTCTTGTTTAAATGCTTTTACTTGTTGAATTGCATTTTGTCCTGTTGTTCCATCTATTACAAGTAATACTTCTTTGTCTGAATCTGGCATTTCTTTGTTTATTACTTTTTGTATTTTATTTAACTCGTCCATTAGGTATTTTTTATTGTGAAGTCTTCCGGCTGTATCTACTATTAGTATGTCTGCTCCGTTTTCTTTTGTCTTTTTAATTGCATCATATACTACTGATGCCGGGTCAACTCCTTCTTCTCTTTTTACTATGTCTGCTCCTGCTCTTTTTGCCCATATTTCTAATTGTTCTACTGCTGCTGCTCTAAATGTATCGGCTGCTGCTACTACTACTTTCTTTCCATCTTTTGCTAGTCTGTTTGCCATTTTTCCTATTGATGTTGTTTTTCCTACTCCATTTACTCCTACTACCAAAATAACTGATGGTTTTGTGTTTAAGTGTAAGCTTATATCTGTTACATCTAGTATTTTTTGCATTTCTTCTCTTAATGCTTGTTTTACATCATCTTCATCTTTTATATTTTCTTTTTTTATTCTTTCTCTTAAATTTGATATTATTTTTATTGATGTGTCCATTCCTATGTCTGACATTATTAGTACTTCTTCTAGTTCGTCTAAAAAGTCTTCATCTACTTTTCTGAAATTGCTGAATACGTTGTTTATTTTTTCATCAAATGATGTTTTTGTTTTGTTTAATCCATTTTTTAATTTATCAAAAAATCCCATGTTTTTCCTCCTTTATTTTAACTTTTTATATTATAACATAAAAATTGGAAAAAGAATAGTCTTTTAAAACTATTCTTTTGGAGCGATTACGGAGCAGGTATGCGAAAAAAAATATATCTGCATTGTAATGCTCTTTTTTATATAATTCGATTTATTGTCTATAATTTAACATACTTTAAAAATATAGTCAATTAAAAATTGAAATATTTTTACTTATTTTACATTATTGAATTTATATTGATAATTTCTTACATTTATGCTATTATAATAATCATAGAAAGTAATTATAGAGGTGCAATATGTATAATAAAGAAAATATATTACAAAAAGTTGATATTATATATAATATGTGGAAAAATGGTAAACTTGGTGGTGAAATTATGCCTGAAGATGCAAATCCACATTTAGATAAGTCTTCAAAAGAAAATTATCTTTATTTTACATTACCGATGGCATTGAATTATCAAAGAAACTCGTATAAATTATGGGAAAGTGCATTAAATACATATAATGATAAAGAAACTAACTTTGTATTTAATCCTACAGTATGTTTAGATAAAACCTTTGAAGAAGTACAATATGCACTTATAAAATATAAAATAGCCTTGCAGAAGCAAAAGCAAACTGAAATATGGATATCTCTATGCAAAACATTTGTAGAACTATATGATGGAGATATTAGAAAACTATTTGATTCATTAGATAATAATGTTGATAAGATAAGAAATTTTATTCAAAAAGAAAATAAAAAGAAATTTCCTTATCTATCTGGAACAAAGATATGTAACTATTGGTTATATGTAATATATCAATATACTGACAGAAAATATAGAAATATTGAACATTTAACAGTTGCACCAGATACTCATGTAGTTCAAGCAACACATAGATTAGGACTAATAAATGATGAAGAACTAACTAAAAATGATGTGCAACTCATAGTAGCTGATAGATGGAATGAATTATTTAAGGAAACTAAATATAAACCTATTGATATACATACTCCTTTATGGTTATGGAGTAGAAACGGTTTTAAGGAGGTTAAGTGATGAAAGTATTATTTGCAACAACAAATCCTGCAAAAATAAAAAAATATGCAGACAAACTAAAAGAAAAAAATATAGAAGTATTAACAATTAAAGATTTAGGAATAAATCTAAAACCAGAAGAAACGGGAAAAAATGCCATAGAAAATGCTTATATAAAAGCAAAAGCATATTATGATGCTACAAGAATAACAACAATAGGAATGGATAATAATTTATTTATAGAAGAATTACCAGAAGAAAAACAACCAGGCACTCATGTCAGAAGAGTAAATGGAAAAGAACTAAATGATGATGAAATGATAGAGTATTATTGTAATCTAGTTAATGAGTATGGTGAAAAATTAACAGCTAAATGGGTATATGGAATGGTAATATATGATGGAAAAAAGCCAAAAGAATACAGTTGGAGTAAAAGCCATTTTTACTTTATAAATAAGCCTTGCGAAAAAAGAAATCCAGGTTATCCATTGGATTCAATATCAATTATGCCAGAATGTAACAAATATTTTGTTGATTTAACAGAGGAAGATAGAAATAAAAACAAGGAAAACTATAAAGAAGACGATGTTATTAATTTTATAGTAAATAATGTATAAATAGGAGTAGAAAATTATGCAATTAGAAGATTTAAAAGTTGAATATGATATATTACAATCAAAATATGGTGCAAAAGAACTTGACTCAATATATAATGGCGGATGTACAGAAAATCCAGATATATGTTTCGTATTTATGAATCCAACTGGAAGAAATATAGCATCATCTAAAGAATGGAAAGGAATAAAGTCTCCTTGGATAGGAACAAAAAACATTTGGGATTTGTTTTATAGTTTAAATTTAATGGATGAAAAAATATATGAAAAAATAAAGAAAATAAAAGGCAGTGAGTGGACAGAGAAATTTGCTGAAGAAGTATATGATGATGTTAAAGAACATAAATATTTTATCACTAATTTAGGAAAATGCACACAAATAGATGCAAGAGTTCTTCCTGATAGTGTTTATGAAGAATATTTAAATTTATTAAAGAAAGAAATAGAAATTATAAAACCTAAAGTAATTATTTTATTTGGTAATCAAGTTAGTTCCATAGTATTAAACAAAAAAATATCAGTTTCGCAATGTAGAAAACAATTATTTACAGATAAAATTAATAATAATGACTATAAATTCTATTGTGTATATTATCCAGTAGGAAATGGAAGATTTAATATTAATAAGTCTATTGAAGATATAAATTGGATTATTGAAAATGAAATCAATAAATAAAAAATTTAGCTTTAGTGAATATTCAAAAATCGTTTGACATATAATAAAAAAAGTAGTATACTATAGTTAGCTTAATTAAGTAACAATAAATTGTTCATTGGATAATCGAAAGGAACTAGATGTGCGGTAGCATTTAGTTCTTTTCATTTTTGCAAAAAAAGATAATGTAGCTAAACGGTAGTGCTACATTATCTTTTTTCGGCTAGCTAAGCCTCATCTTGTTTTTGGTCATTTGGTTTGTTGTCATTTTTGGCTTGGTCAAGAGCTACTTGATTTAAGTCTTTATCTTTTTGTAATAGTAATTCCACCAAACGCCATACTAAATCTGCATTGTTCATTGGTAATCCTCCTTTCCAAAAGATTTCCTTTGTGAAAAGGATAGAAATATAATATAACATTTACCTATGAATTTCAAGCGAACAGAACAATATTTTGCTTATTTTTTCAACTTTATATTATTAAATAAAAATAATGCAGTCTGATTTTGTTCTTCTTTTGTCATTTCCATAATTTTAGCCATTGCAAACATTATAAGATGATACTTAGCAAAATTTACTAAAGTAGTTCTATATTCTATGTCAATCTCTTTTAATAAACTATCAAAATATTTATACATTTCAGGTTTATCATATTTTAGATTAGTACAGATACTATCACTCATACATATTGCAAGTCTTAATTTATTTGTTAAATCCATATCATTTATCATATCTATTAAATAATTAACTTTTTCATTTTTCATATTCGATTTACCTCCATATTAAAATCTTGTATCATTTTTCTTTTTATCTTTTAAATTAGCTATTTCATCTAATGTTTTTATTTTTCTTCTAACATTATTTGCTATCTCGTTATCGTTGTCATCAAAAATGCCATTTTTATATAAATCAGTACTAACATATTTATAATGTTCATCTTTATCAAATCCAATTTTGTTTTGAAAGTGTTTAATTAAATTACGCCAAAATCCTTTAAATTTATTAACTTCATCTTTCAATTTTTCCTTTTCAGTTCGTAATTTGCCAATAATTTTATCTTTAGTAGATAATTCATCTTTTAAATTATAAATTTCTTTATCTTTTTCTTCTATTTGATATTTAAGAGAACGATTTTCTTTTTCTACTTCAAAAGCACTATGTTCAAAATCTCTAATAGCCATATTTAAGTCATTTACACTTCTAACTGTTTTAGTGGTATCTTTTACATCTTGGGTAAAGTTTTTGATTTTCTCGACATCCTCGTTTGAAATAACCATATTATTTTTATTAAACTTAGCAGGTTTTAAATTGTTTAATATTTGATTTATATCTTTTGTTGTATTATCAAGTTTATTAGTTTGTTTATTTGCTTTTTCAAGTTTTTTCTCTTTTTCAGCAAGTTGTTTTTTTATATTTCTATAATCACTCATATCTTTAACATTTATATCTTGATTTCTACCTTTTTGTTTTTCTTTTAATTTAAAATCTATATCATAAAACTTATTAAAAGACTTTATACAAGCATTTCTCATTTTATCTTGAATTTTAGTTAATGATTCCTTTGTAAAAAGTTGTGATTTTCCAACTTGTTTTTTCATTCCTCTAGTACAATTTTCTATTATAGGTACACCTACAATGTGCATATGAGGAGAGGTTTCATCAAAGTGGATTGTTGCATTTGCTATTTTAAAAGTTGGTAATATCTTAATTAAAGCATTTACTTGCTCATTATATACATCAATCATTTTTAATCTGTATTCTTTGTCCTTATCTTTTCAAAAGTCCATATCTCCAAGTTCAATTATAATCTCACAAGCAAGGTCATTTTGAGATTCGTTTATTTTCATAAAATAGTTATCTATTTTTCTATCATTTCTAGTTTGCTTATTGTTGTACTCTATACGAGTTTCTTCAAATTCATCTAAATATACTTGCTTAACATCATTTACAATATCATTTGTTCCATAAATCGTTCTAATTAACTCTCTTTGATTATCATAATC
>CAMCQH010000020.1 GCA_945877035.1 uncultured Clostridium sp.
GATTAATCAATTAAATAGATTAATATTTCTATATAATTGATTATACGAGGAAAAATAAGTTGAAAAAATTAAAAAAGCAAAATGCTATAACATTAGTAGCACTCATTATCACAATAATTATATTGTTGATCTTAGCAGCAATATCAATACAAGCACTAACAAACCAAGGATTATTCACACAAGCACAAAATGCAAAAAATTTAACAGAGGAAAAAGCAGCAGAGGAAAATGCAATATTGACAAATTATTTAGAACAAATGAATGCAATAATAGGAGGGCAAGTAACAGAATCAGTTCCAGATGGAACAGTAGTAACGCCAATCAATGATATAACAACGTGGCTCAAAACGGCTCGAATATCAGAACAATATTCATATACAACTATAGAACAAGTAATAACAGATAGTGCTTGTACAGAAAGTTTGATGAATAATGAAAACGCAATGAAATATCTTGCTCGTTCAACAGAATTTGCAAATGCAATATGTGCAAGTGAAACGGCAATGACATATTTAGGACAGTCTGTATATGTAGATGATACTGTGCTAAATAGTGATTTATGGAAGCAGAAAATACCAATGTCGCCATATTGGAATGAAGTATCTAATATAACAGTAACATTGCACGGTGGAGCATTAGAAACCATCACAATTACCGGACTATATGGTTCACCAACAGTTACCACAAATTCGGATGGTAATGTAAATTATCAACTTCCAATAGGTACATTCACGTTTGCAGGCGCAATTTCTGGTAAATCATTTGAAAGAACTGTAAATAAAAACACATCAGATGTTTATGCTATGCCAGAAAGTGCAGTATATTGGTATGGGAATTTATGTACTGAATTTACTGGTGGATTAAGGTCAACAACTACACGATGGGGTGAAGATACAAAAACATGTAATCCGATTATTACAACCAAAACAAATAGTTATTGTTTATCTTATTCTGCTAGTTCTTACACATACGAATATCAGTATGGAAGTGTTAGAAAAATAGACTTAACAGCATATACTAAATTAAAAGGAATAACAACGACTTCGGATACTGGAGTATACGGCGGTTGCTGTTTTGCAATTATGGATACAGATAAAGTAGTTGAATGGCCTAACAAATATGTGGAAGTTGAAAATAATGCAGGTGTAAAAGAATACGAAAGTGATATATCTGGTTTGACTATTGAGAAAAATGTTGTATTTTGTTTCAGACCTAGTAGTCACGCAACGTTAACGGCAGAATTATATGCATTATGGTTAGAGTAGCACTGTATCAAATCACTATTTAGTATATTAACAGGATATCCAGTTGCTTATAACTTTACATCAAAAACATATATTCCATGAAAGGAGGTTTTCGACATACCTAACCTTGAAACAAGAGTACCAAAACTTAGTAACTTTAGTATTAAATTGCTGCAGAGCAGCAGCGGTATAAATTAATAAATATGAAAATTAAAAATTTTGCAATGAAAAATGATGTAAATGGTATTTATAAAAGCAATTATATGTGTTATTAATAAAATAATCTATTTAGCACATATAGTTGCTTTTTATAATTCATAAAATTTTGTTCAAAAATTTATTCTTAAAAAATCTAGGTTATATGGTGTTAGAATAGATATATAGACACAAAATTGAGTGTTAAAATCTAACTGTGTAAACTTGCTAACAAAAGCCAATAGTTTTTTAAAAAAATTTTAAAAAATTTTTTGTGCATGATTAATAAGCAGTACTAATAATACTGCTTTTAACATTTTTTGGTACCAAATTCAAAAATTGAAATTTTTGAATTTATACAGTTAAATTTTTTTCAAAGCAGTAAGCACTCAATAACAAGAATATTTATTGAGAGCTTATTTTTTAAAATAAAATTAAGAAACCAATTTCTCCAAAATCTGTACAGCATTAGAAGCAGCACCTTTACGCAAATTATCAGCTACAACCCACAAATTAATACCATAAGGAACACTAAAATCACGCCTAATTCTACCAACAAAAACATCATCATAACCATCAGCTTTAGTAGCCAAAGGATAATAATTTTTCTCAACATCATCAACCAATATAATTCCGGGAGAATTTTGTAGCAACATTTTAACATCATAAATATCAAAATTAGTTCTAAATTCAATATTTATACTCTCGCTATGGCAATTTTTAACAGGGACTCTAACACAAGTTGCTGTTATAGGAAGATAAGGTTTATTCAAAATTTTTCTAGTTTCATTAATCATTTTATATTCTTCCTTCGTATAACCATCAGGCATAAAAACATCAATATGTGGTAAGCAATTATTATAAATAGGATGTGGGAATTTTTGTGGAGCTAATCCTTTAATACCATTTTCTAAATCTTCAACACCAGCTTTTCCAGCTCCAGAAACTGCCTGATATGTTGAATAAACAATTCTTTTAATTTTATATTTATCATCTAATGGCTTTAAAGCCACAACAGCTTGAATTGTTGAACAATTAGGATTTGCAATAATTCCTTTATTTTCAAAAATTTTTTCAGGATTTACTTCAGGCACAACTAAAGGAACATCTTTATCCATTCTAAAAGCGCTACTATTATCAATTACTACACATCCTTTAGAAATTGCAATAGGAGCAAATTTTTCTGAAACACTACCTCCGGCACAGAAAATTGCATAATCAAAATGAGAATTAAAAGAATCTTCTGTAAGTTCTTGAATTATATAATTTTGACCTAAAAATTGTAATTTTGTTCCAGCTGATTTTTTAGAAGAAAATAATGTATATGTACAATTTGTGAAATTTTTCTCTTCTAGTACTTTTAGTACAGTTCTTCCAACTAATCCTGTACTACCAATAATAGCAACTTTATAACTAGTTTTCATATTCATACCTCCATGATTTTTATAATAATATATTAAAAATTTCAAAAAAAGTTGCATTTTTTTACCAATAATAGTATAATAGAAAAGGTGAAATAATAATATAAAATAAAAAGAGAGGTAAAAAAATGGATTATATTTATATACTAAGAGAAGCATTAGTATGGATTGTAACAATATTTTGGCTATATCAAATAGTCATCAGTTTATGCTCATTAGTAAAATTAAAAGAAAAACCATTAAAAGTAAAAAAAGACCACAGATTTATGGCAATAATACCAGCACATAATGAAGAAGCAGTAGTAGGAAACCTTATAGAAAGCTTAAAAAATCAAAATTACAATAAAGAACTATATGATATATATGTAATTGCAGATAACTGTACAGACAGCACAGCAAGAGTCGCAAAAAATGCAGGTGCAATTATATATGAAAGATATGATGAAACAAATAAAACAAAAGGAGCTGCACTAGACTGGTTTTTACAACAAAAAATAAAAGAAGATGCACCATATGATGCAATATGTGTATTTGATGCAGATAATATAGTTGATAAAAATTTTATAAAAGCAATGAATAAAAAACTATGTCAAGGAGAAGATGTTGTTCAAGGATATAGAGATATCAAAAATCCAACAGATAACTGGATAACATCAGGATATGCATTATTCTATTGGACTAATCACAGATTTTATCATTTAGCTAGATACAATTTGGGATTATCAACAATGTTAAATGGAACAGGATTTATGGTAAACTTTAATATAATAAAAGAAAATAATGGATGGAAAACAGTAACATTAACAGAAGATATTGAATTTTCATTACAAAGAATATTAAAAGGAAAAAAACTAGGATGGGCAACAGATGCCATAGTATATGATGAACAACCAATAGGATTTAAACAAAGTTGGTCACAAAGAAGCAGATGGACAGTAGGACATATGCAATGTATTAAAGAATATACAGGAAAAATGTTTGATTCAGTTAAAGAGAAAAAATCAATGATAACTATTGATGGGTTACTATATATATTAGGAAGTACACCAATGTTTATATTGACAATACTATTGCTATTATCAAACTTTGCTTTATATGCTTTAGATGGAATGACAAAATTAGAATTAATTTCAAACTTAATAATGTATTTAATACCAACTTTTGTATTGCCATCAGCTACTGCAGCATTTGTAATGTTTTTAGATGGAAAACCAATTAAACCTATGATAAAAGGATTTTTCACATATCCACTATTTTTAGGAAGTTGGATAATAATCAATATTAAATGTTTATTTAAAAGAGAAACAACATGGGAGAAAATTACTCATAATAGAAGTATAAAAATTGATGATGTAGAGCAAAAAGAAATTGTTGAAACAGAAAAAGTTTAAAAAAAGCTTGCATTTTTCCCAAAAATTGGGTATAATAGATATATCAATATAAGAGAAGCTGGAGAGTGGGAACAAATCCCACTCTCTATATTTTGAAAAATAAATATTAAAGGAGGGAATGGTGGTAAAAGTTGGCAAGTATAGAAGAAAAAGTTGAAAAACTAGTAAAGCCTATAATAGAAAAAATAGGATATGAACTGTATGATGTAGAATATGCAAAAGAAGGAAAAAACTATTTCTTAAGAATATTCATAGACAACGAAAAAGGAATAGACTTAAATGACTGCGAAAAAGTAAACGATAGAATAACAGACATTTTAGACGAAGAAAATTACATTAAAGAGCAATACTTCTTGGAAGTCTCATCACCAGGAATAGAAAGAGTTTTAAGAAAAGATAAACATTTAAAACAAAACATTGGTGAACAAATAAATATTAAATTATTTAAAAAAGATGAAAATGGCAAAAAAGAATATTTAGGAAAGTTAAAAGAATTTGATGATTTTAAAATTGTAATTGAGCAAGATGAAAATGAAATACAAATTGAAAGAAAAAATATATCACAAATAAAAACTGTTTATAATTGGTAATGTCCAAAAGGAACGGTTCTATTTGGACATTTTGTCCAATTGGGACACATCCTAAATAAGAATGGGAAATTTTGGACATTTTGTCCAAAAAGAACCGTCCCTTTTGGACAAAAAATAAAGGAGGAATTTTAAAAATGAAAGCTATTGATAACAAAGAATTAATATTAGCATTGGAGGAATTAGAAAAAGAAAAAGGAATAAAAAAAGAATATGTATTAGAATCAATAGAAACAGCCTTAGTTACAGCATATAAAAGAAATTTTGATGCATTAGAAAATGTAAGAGTTGATATAGACCAAAAAACAGGTGCAACACATTTGTATTCAATTAAAGACATTGTTGAAAATGCAAATGATGAAGTTACAGAAATAAATTTAAAAGATGCACATAAAATTAATAAAGACTTAAAATTAGGAGATACAGTAGAAGTAGAAATAGTACCTAAAGATTTTGGAAGAATAGCAGCACAAACTGCAAAACAAGTAATTGTTCAAAAATTAAGAGAAGTTGAAAGAGATTTAATATTTGATGAGTATAGCCAAAGAAAAGGTGAAATTGTTTCAGGTATTATTCAAAAAGCTGATAGAAATATAGTAGTTGTAGATTTAGGAAGAATTGAAGGAATAATGCTTTCTAAAGAGCAAGTACCAACTGAAAAATACAAAGTAAATGATAAAATAAAAGCATACATAGTAGATGTTGAAAGAGGATTAAAAGGAGCTCCACAAGTAATGATTTCTAGAAGTCATCCAGACTTTGTTAGAAAATTATTAGAATTTGAAATACCAGAAATATATGAAGGAGTAATAGAAATAAAAAGTGTATCAAGAGATGCAGGTTCAAGAAGTAAAGTAGCAGTATATTCGCCAGACCCTAATATAGACCCAGTTGGTTCTTGTGTAGGAGCAAAAGGTGTAAGAATTCAAAATGTTATAAATGAATTAAATGGAGAAAAAATTGATGTAATAGAATGGGATGAAGATCCAAGCATATATATAGCATCAGCATTACTTCCAGCACAAATATTAGCAGTTGATATAAAAGAAGAAGAAAAATTTGCAGAAGTAATTGTACCAGATGATCAATTATCATTAGCAATAGGAAAAGCAGGACAAAATGCTAGATTAGCTGCAAAACTTACAAATTGGAAAATAGATATAAAATCAGAATCTCAATTTAGAGAAATTTTACAACAACAACAAGAAAATGATGAGGAGAATGCAGAAGACTAGAAGTCAGAAGTCAGAAGTCGGATGTCAGACATCTACTTCACCGACCTCCGACCTCCTACAAAAAAGGAAGGTGGATACCATGAAAAAACAACCACAAAGAACATGCATGGGATGTAATGAAAAAAAAGACAAAAAAGATTTGATAAGAATAGTAAAAAGCAAAGACAACGAAATATCAATAGATAGAATAGGAAAAAAAGAAGGACGCGGAGCATATATCTGTGATGATGAAAAATGTTTAGAAAAAGTTATAAAAAGTAAAAGATTAGAAAAAGTCTTTGAAATGCAAATAACACAAGAAATTTATGAAAGTTTAAGAGGTGTAATTCTTGATAAATAACAATATATTAGGATTAATTGGATTAGCAATGAAAGCTGGAAAAATATGTTTTGGGGCAGATAGTGTTGAAGAAAATTTAGTTAAACACAAAGTAAAATTATTAATAATTTCGGAAGATAGTTCTGAAAGAACAAAAAATAAATTTACAAAACTATGTGAAAAATTTAATGTACCAGTAATCATAGATGGAGATATTGAAACATTAAGTAAATCTATTGGAAAAAGTAATAAAGCAATAATAGGTATAAAAGATATAAACTTTGCAGAATCAATACAAAAAAAGTATAATGGGGGTGATGTTATTGGGTAAGATAAAAATATATGAAATAGCAAAAAAGCTAGACTTAACCAGTAAAGAAGTATTAGAAATGGCACAAAAACTAAATATAGACGTAAAAAGTCACATGAGTGGTGTAGATGAAGAAGAAGCAAAAAAAATAGAGAATAGTTTTTCAAAAAATCAGAAACAAGAGCAACCAGCAAAACAAAAACAAGCTGTAAAAGAAAAACAGCCAGCTAAACAAGAACAAACAGTAAAAACAACAACTGCGTCAAAAAAAGAAGAAAAAGCGCCAGTTATTATAAGAAGGGAAGTTATAGTAACAGATGAAGAAAATGATAAAAAACATGAAGACAAAAAACAAGAAAACAGAAATAGCAATATAGGTTTTGTTGAAAGAAAACAAAATAAAGATTTCAATATAGTATATAGAAATAAACCAAATAAACCAAAAACCGTTAATGAATTATTTGGATTAAATAAAACAGAACCAAAAAAAGAGTCAGTAAAAGAAGAAATAAAAGAACAAGGGGATAATAGCGCAAAAATGCAAACAGAAACAGCGGTAGTTGAAGAACAAGTAAACAATAAGAAAAGTGTAAACGAAAATAAATTTAATAATCAAAATAAAAATGCAAAAAGACCAAATAATTTCAACAACAGAAATAATGACAATAGAAATAATGAAAACAGGAATAATAGAAATAATAATTATAATGGTAATTCAAATAACAACTTTAAGAAAAACAACAATTTTGGTAATAGAAATAACTACAATGGAAATAATAATTACAATAAAAACAATACAAATAAATTCAATAACAGAAGACCATTAGATGAAAGAGGAATAGAAAAAAATATCAAAAACATAATGACTGTTGAAACTGTAGAAAAAGAAGTTGTAAGAGATTATAGTAAAAATATTGATAAACAAAAAGCAAACAATAAATTTGAAGAAAACAAAAATAAAAAGAGTAAGTCAAGAAGAAACGATAATGGTTTTGATGAAGGAAAATTAAAATCATTAAAACAAGCAAATAAATTATCAAATATGTTTGAAGACCAAGATGGCGGAATGTTAGATTACTATGATTTAACAACTCAAAGAGGAAGAAAAGGCAAAAAGAAAGCTAGAGACGAAGAAAGAAATAAACAAAAAATATTTGAATTAACAGAAATTGAAATTTCAGATTCAATAACAGTAAAAGATTTAGCTGCTGAAATGAAAAAGACAACAGCTGATGTAATTAAAAAGCTATTAGGATATGGAATAATGGCTACAATAAATCAAGAAGTTGATTTTGATACAGCTTTCTTAGTTGCTGGAGAATTTGGAATTACAGCTAAAAAGAAAGAAACAGTAACAGATGAGGATATTTTATTTGATGATTCTGAAGATAATGAAGAAGAATTAGAAACAAGACCACCAGTAGTTGTTGTAATGGGACACGTTGACCATGGTAAAACATCATTATTAGATACAATAAGAAAAACAAATGTAATTGGTGGAGAAGCAGGTGGAATTACACAAGCAATAGGTGCATATAAAGTTAAAGTAAATGATAGAGAAATAACATTTTTAGATACACCAGGACATGAAGCATTTACAGCAATGAGAGCTAGAGGTGCACAAATAACAGATATTGCAATATTAGTAGTAGCTGCAAATGATGGTATAATGCCACAAACAATAGAAGCAATAAACCATGCTAAATCAGCAGGAATACCAATAATAGTTGCAATAAACAAAATAGATTTACCAGATGCTAATCCAGATAAAGTAAAACAAGAATTAATGACATATGAATTAGTTCCAGAAGAATGGGGGGGAGACACTATATGTGTTCCAATATCAGCTAAAAACGGAACTAATATAGACCAATTACTAGAAATGGTGTTATTAGAAGCGGATGTACTAGAATTAAAAGCAAATCCACATAAACAATCAAAAGGTGTTGTTATAGAAGCAAGACTTGACAAAAACAAAGGTGCAATAGCAACAATGCTTGTACAAAGGGGAACATTAGATGTTGGAGATACAATAATAGTAGGCTCTTCAATTGGTAGAATAAGAGCAATGGCAAATGAAAATGGTAAAAAAGTAAAATCAGCAGGACCATCAACACCAGTAGAAATAATGGGATTAACAGAAGTTCCAGAAGCAGGAGATATTTTCTATGAAGTAAAAGACGAAAAAACAGCAAAACACTTAATAGAAAAGAGAAAACGTGAAGCAAGAGAAAAAGCAATAAACTCAGGAACAAAAGTTACATTAGACAACTTATTTAGCCAAATGGAAGAAGGAAACCTAAAACATCTAAACTTAATTGTAAAAGCAGATGTACAAGGTTCTGTTGAAGCTGTAAAACAATCAATGGAAAAATTACAAAATGAAGAAGTAAAAGTAAAAGTTATACATGCAGCACCAGGAGCAGTAAACGAATCAGACGTAACACTTGCAAAAGTATCAAATGCAATAATAATAGCATTTAATGTAAGACCAATACCAGCAGCAAAAGAAATGGCAGAAAAAGAAGAGGTAGAAATAAAACAATATTCTGTAATATATCAAGCAATAGAAGAAGTTGAAGCTGCTATGAAGGGAATGCTTGCACCAAAATATGAAGAAAAAGTAATAGGAAATGCAGAAGTAAGACAAACATTTAGAATCTCAAATGTTGGAACAGTTGCAGGAGCATATGTATTAACAGGAAAAGTAGAAAGAAATGCCGGAGTTAGAATTATAAGAGATAATATTGTAATTCATGAAGGAAAACTTGCTACATTAAAGAGATTCAAAGATGAAGCTAAAGAAGTAACAAAAGGATTTGAATGTGGTATTCAAATTGAAAATTACAATGATATCAAAGAAGGAGATATTATTGAAGCTTTTGTTATGGAAGAAATTAAAAGATAGGAGGTATGAAAATGCCTAATAAAAACAACAATAGAATAGGTCGTATTGATGAAGAATATAGAAAAGAATTAAGTCAAATAATTGGCTATGAATTAAAAAATCCAAATGTAACAGGAATGATAAGTGTCACAAAAGTAAAAGTAACACCAGACTTAAAATATGCAAAAGTTTATGTAAGTATATTAAATTCTAAAAACATAAAAGAAACAATGGATGGACTAAAAAAATCATCAGGATTTATAAGAAGTGAACTGGCAAAAAGAATAAATTTAAGAAACACACCAGAATTAGTATTTGAAATAGATGATTCAATGGAATATGGTGCAAAAATTGATTCTATTTTAAAAGAAATATTACCAGAAAATGAAAAATAGAGGTCAGAGGTTAGAAGTTAGAAGTTAGAAGTTAGAAGTTGGAGGTTGGAAGTTAGAGGTTAGAAGTTCTACTTCACCAACCTCCACTTCACCAACCTCTATATAAAGAAAGGGAATGAATATGACTTTAGATAATATATTAGAAGAAATAAAAAAAGCTGAAACAATAGTAATATTAGCACATGAAACACCAGATGGAGATGCAATAGGAAGTTGCCTGGCTATGAAAGTAGCATTAAAACAATTAGGAAAAAATGCAGATGTAATAATTAGAGAAATTCCAAAAATATTTGATTTTTTACCAGCTAGAGAAGAAGTAAAAAAAGACTCAGAAATAGAAAAATATGATTTAGCAATTGCATTAGACTGTGCAGATTTAAAAAGGTTGGTAGGAAAAGAATACTTTGAAGAAGCAAAACAAACAATTGTAATAGACCATCATGGAAGTAATAAAATGTATGGAGAAATTAACTTTGTAAATCCGGTTGCACCAGCATGTTGCCAAATATTAATAGGTATGTTCCAATATTTTGATATAAATATAGATAAAGAATTAGGAACATGTATATTAACTGGAATAATAACAGATACAGGAGGATTTAAATATTCAGGAGTAACACCAGAGACTTTTGAATTTACAGCTGATTTATTGCAAAAAGGTGTAAATGTATCAGACATATATAAAAGAGTTTTAGACACAAAAACAAAAGCAAATTTTGAATTAATGAAAAGAACAATAGACAGAATGGAATTTTTAGAAGAAGGAAAAGTTACATTTACATATATAACAAATAAAGACTTAGAAGAAGTAAATGCTGGAATAGGTGACCATGAAGGCTTAGTTGAAACAGGTAGAGATGTTGAAGGTGTTGAAGTTTCAGTGTTTATTAGACAAAAAGATGGGGATGAAAATACTTATAAAGTATCTATGCGTTCTAATAATTATGTTAATGTTTCAGATGTATGCTTGATGTTTGGCGGTGGCGGACATGAAAAGGCTGCTGGAGCTGTTGTTCAAGGTGATATTGAAACAGTAAAACAAAAAATTATGAATGAATTAAAAAAAGTGCTAAAATAAAAAAATTAGGGATTGGGGGCAAGGTCTTTAATCCCTAATTTTTAAGAGAGGTAATTTATGAACGGAATAATAATTGTAAATAAACCAAAGGGCTGTACATCACATGATATCGTTTACAAAGTAAAGAAACTGTTTAATGAAAAAGTTGGACATACTGGTACATTAGACCCAATGGCAGAAGGAGTTTTGCCGATTTTGATAGGAAAAGGAACATTACTATCAAAATATTTAATAAATCATGATAAAAAATATATTGTTAAACTCCAATTAGGTATAAAAACTGATACCGCTGATTCAGAAGGAAAAATTATTGAGGAACAACAAGTAGACACAGAATTGTTAAATGAAAAAAATATTATAAAAGTCTTAAAATCTTTTATAGGAAAACAAGAACAAATTCCACCAATTTATTCAGCAATAAAAGTAAATGGTAAAAAACTATATGAATATGCAAGAAAAGGACAAGAAGTAGAACTACAACCAAGACAAATAGAAATATGCGATATAAATTTAATTAAATATTCAGTAGAAGATAAACAAATTGAATTTGAAGTCTTTTGCGGAAAAGGTACATATATAAGGAGTTTGTGTGAAGATATTGCTGAAAGATTTGATACTGTTGGATATATGAAAAACTTAAAAAGAATTCAAGTTGGAGGCTTCAAAATAGATGATAGTATAACAATTGATGATTTAGAAAAAAATATCAATAATGAAGAATTTATTAACAACAAAATAATTTCGATAGAAAAACTATTTTGTGAAAAAAACAGTATTAAATTAGATGATATAAAGTTACAATTGTTTTTAAATGGTGTTAAATTAACACAAAAATATGATGATGCTATATATAAAATTTATGATAAAAATAACAAGTTTATAGGTATAGGTACTATTGAAAATCAGTTATTAAAAAGAGATATAGTTTTATAAAAAACTAAACATAAATATTAAACCACTTCATATACTTAAATAAAAGTATATGAGGTGATTTTTTTCTATTGTGTAGGAAAAATCGACTAAAAGGAGATTTTGACTTACAGAATAGTTATACGGAACGGGAGTGGAGTTATGTTTTATATAGAAAAAACTGACAAGCCTAGCTGGCTAGAAAGAAAATTGAATTTAATAAAAGTTCAAGAAAATACAATAATATTGCCAATTGATAAAAATACAAATGAAAAACAAATAGAAAAAATAGCAACAAAAACTAATAAAATAATAAAAAAATATTCAACTAGTAAGAAAATAGTTTTAAGCAAAGAAATGTGTAAAGAGCAAAAATACATAAATTACTTAAATACATATGGATTAGAAATTCAAGATGGAAAATGGCTATTTGAAATTTTATTACCTGAAATAACAGAATATATAGTAAATAAGAAAAAAATAGAAAAAACAAATATATCAATAATGATAAATGATTTAACAGACTTAGAATTTGAAAACATAAAAATTTTAGCTAGAAAATATAAATCAATAAATATAGTAACAAATCATATTGAAAAGTTTAAAAAGTTAGAAGAACAATTACAAGAAAATGAAGGGATAATAATAACAATAACAAACAATAAAAAGAGAAGTTTAATGAAATCACAAATTATTTTAAATATCGACTTTCCAAAAGAATTAATAAATAAATATAATATGCAAGACGAAGCAATAATTGTTAATGTAAGAGGAAATGTAAAAATAAATAAAAAAAGATTTAATGGATTAAATATAAATGATTATGAAATAGATTTTAGAGATGATAAAAAGAATAATAAGGCACTTAATGATAAATTTTATTTAAAAGATTTGTATCAGGCAGGATTATATAAAAAACAAAGAATAAGTGAGATAAAGAAAAAAATACAAGTAGATAAAGTGATTATTAAAAAATTAATTTTAAATAATGGAGAATTATAATAAAAAATTACTCTAAACTCTTTCATTTTTATAAAAAATATAATATAATAAATATGTTAATTTAAAAGATAGGCAAGGAGGTATAAAAATGCCAGATAGCAATAAACATACAAAAAAAAGAAAAACAAATGTAGCAGAAAATAAAAAAGTGACCAAAAAGAAAACTAAAAAAAGTCAAAAAACAGACAATAAAAAGAAAAAAATGAATCCAAAATTAAAAATGTTTTTAAAAATATTACTAGTAATATTTTTACTACTATGTGTTGTAGGAGCAGGAATAATAGCAGCAATGTTTTTTGGACTATTTGGTGATGAATTTGAAATAACTAAAGAAGAACTTACAGCAGGTTCATCAAACACTATTGTACTAGATTTACAAGGTAATGAAATAGCAAGTTTAAATGTGGAAGAACAAAGAAAAACAATTTCATTAAGTGAAATGCCACAATATTTACCTAAGGCATATATTGCAATAGAAGATAAAAGATTTTATTCTCATAATGGTGTAGATATTAAAAGAACAGCAGGTGCCATATTAGGTGCTGTTACAGGTAATTCATCATATGGAGGAAGTTCAATTACTCAACAATTAGTTAAAAATATAACTAATGATAAGGAAAGATCAGGACTTGCTGGTATAACAAGAAAATTAAAAGAATGGACAAAAGCAATTCAAATAGAAAGAATGATTTCAAAAGACCAAATATTAGAATTATATTTAAATATAATTTTTGTTGGAGGACCTGAATTACATGGTGTAGAATTAGGTTCAATATATTATTTTAATAAAAGTGCAAAAGATTTAGACTTAGCAGAATGCGCATTTTTAGCGGGAATTAATAATGCACCAAATTCATATAACCCATATAATGAAGATTTAGACCAAGAAAAAGTTGCAAAATTAATAAAAGATAGAACATTAACTGTTCTAAATGAAATGAAAGACCAAGGATTAATTGAAAATGAAGAAGAGTATAATGCAGCAGTTGCTAAAGTAGAAGAAGGTCTAAAATTTGAAAAAGGAAATATTGGTGGAAAATACCAATATTCATATCATACAAAGGCAGCAATAGAACAAGTTGTAGAACAAGTAATGGAGGAAAAAGGAATTAGCAAAGATTTTGCTGAAAATTATGTATATGGTAGTGGATTAACAATATACACTACACAAGATTCAACAATTCAGGCTAGAGTTGAAGAAGAATTTGCTAAAGAAAAATATCAAATATCTGGTAGAGAAAAAAATGAAGATGGAACATTAAAAAATGAACATACGCAAGCAGCAATTGTAATAATTGATAATGAAACAACACAAGTAGTTGCAGTAGGTGGAGAATTAGGAAATAATATGGCAACAGGTTTAAACAGAGCTACTGATGCAATAAGACAAACAGGTTCATCTATGAAGCCATTAGCTGATATTGTACCAGGCTTGCAAGAAAAAATAATAACAGCTGCAACAGTATATGATGATACTAAAACTAATTTTGGAGGAAATTATACACCAGGAAATTCAGGTAATAGTTATTTAGGATTAATTAATATAAGAACTTGTATAAAAGTATCTCATAACATTCCAATGGTTAAAATTATGACAGAATTAACACCTAAAAAAACTGTAGAATATCTAGAAAAAATGGGAATAACATCATTAGGTGATGAAACATTACCTTTAGCTATAGGAGGAATGAATAAAGGAATTACTCCATTAGAGATGGCTGGAGCTTATGCATCAATTGCAAATGATGGTGTGTATACAAAACCAAAATTTTATACAAAAGTTGTAGACAGCAATGGAAATACAGTATTAACACCAGAACAACCAAAAACAAAAGTAATTTCTGAACAAAATGCTTATATAGCAAGGTCAATAATGAAAGAGCCAACTCTATCAGGAGGTACTGCAACATATTGTTCAATAACTGGAATGGAAACTTGTGCAAAAACTGGTTCAACAGATAATTATGTTGATAGATGGTTATGTGGTTTTACGCCATATTATACAGCAGCTTGTTGGTTTGGATTTGATAATGATAAAGCAGATAATCCAGAGCCACTAACATATGCAAATGGAAAAGTATATAGCGTAGATGGAAGAAACCCAGCAGGACAATTGTGGTCATCAATTATGAAAGACATACACAAAGATTTACCAAATAAAAATTTTAATAAGCCATCAACAGGATTAACACAAGCAAAAGTATGTAAAATTACAGGATGTTTAGCTACAGATTCTTGTACAGATACATACACAGAGACATTTACAACAGATAATTTACCAAGTAAGTGTGAAGGACATGGAAAACAAAAAATATGTGAAGTATCTGGAAAAGTAGCTAATGAATATTGTCCAGCAGGAAGTGTTAAAGAAGTAACCTATGGAGGAGTAATACCAAAAGAAAAATTGGGATTATGGAAAACATTAAATCCATCAAACATAGGAAATGAAGAAGTAACAGAAAAATGTGATGTTCATAAGAAACCAGAAGAAAAGCCAGTTGAAAAACCAGTTGAGAAGCCTACTGAAAAACCAAAAGACAACACAATTACTAATAATACAATAGAAAATAAAAATAATACAGTAGATAAATCTAATACAGTAAATAATAATACAACAAATACTTCAACAGTTAAAAATGAGACTACAACAAACAAGAAAAATTAAAAACAATAAAATTGGCAGATATTTTATCTGCCAATTAAAATAAAATAGGAAAGGAGACAAAATGGATATATATTTTTACAATACTTTAACAAAGAAAAAAGACAAGTTCGAGCCAATCGACCCAAATGAAATAAAAATATATTCATGTGGACCAACTGTATATAAAGATGCAACAATTGGAAATATGAGAACAAATATATTTCAAGATGTTTTAAGAAGAGTATTACGTTATAATGGATACAAAATAAAACATGCAATGAATATTACAGATGTCGGACATTTAGTATCAGATGGTGATGATGGAGAAGACAAAATGCTAAAATCAGCAAGAGAAGAACATAAAACTCCTTTACAAATTGCAGAACACTATACAAAACTATTTTTTGATGATTTAGCAAGTTTAAACATAGAAATACCTGAAATTGTATGTAAAGCAACAGACCATATAAAAGAAATGCTTGAATATGTTGAAAAATTAGTAGAAAATGGATATGCATATGAAACATCAACAGCAATATATTTTGATATATCAAAATTAGACAAGTATCCAATATTGTCAAATTTAGATATAGAAAATCAAAAAGCAGGTGCAAGAGTAGAAATTGATACAGAAAAAAGAAATCCAACAGATTTTGCACTTTGGATAAAAGCACCAGAAAATCATTTAATGAAATGGGATAGCCCATGGGGACCAAGTTATCCGGGTTGGCATATAGAATGTTCAGCAATGGGACAAAAATATTTAGGAAACCAATTTGATATACATACAGGTGGTATAGATTTAATATCAACACATCATGAAAACGAAATAGCACAAAGTAAAGGAAAATGTGGTAAAATACCAGCAAATTACTGGATGCATGGAGAATATTTGCTAATTAATGGCGGAAAGATGTCAAAAAGCTTAGGAAATGTTTATCTAGTAAAAGATATAAAAGAAAAAGGATATGACCCAATAGTATATAAATTATTCAGTTATTCATGCCATTATAGAAATAAAATGAATTTCACTTGGGAAGGAATAGATGCTAGCTCAAAATCATTAGAAAGATTACGTAATAGTTATCAAATGAATTTGAATGGAGCTGATGAATTAACAGTAGAGGATAAAGAAAAATTAAATCAAATAGAAGAAAATTTCCATAAGGCAATAAATGATGATTTAAATATGCCACTTGCAATGAGCTTTGTATGGGAGGCAGCTAGGTTTGAAAAGAAAAATCCAGAAGTTGCAAAATTGCTTGTAAAATTTGATACTGTTTTAGGTATTAAAATAGATGAAATATCTTCGCAAAAAGACGATATACCACAAGAAATTTTGGATTTAGTGGAACAAAGAAAAGTTGCAAGAGAAAATAAAGATTGGACAAAATCTGATGAATTAAGGGATTTAATTGCTAAAAAAGGATATAGTGTTAAAGACACAAAAGAAGGTCAAAAAGTGTACCATATATAATTAAGATAGAAGGAATAATGAAATGAAAGAAAATAAAATAATATTTCCAAATTATGAACATAGTATTTTAAATTTAATAAATACAATATTAAAACATTATAAAGTAGAAACAAAATATAAAACATTACCAGATTTAGAAAAGATATTAGAAAAAAACTATAAAAATATAGTACTAATTATATTAGATGGTATGGGAGAACATATATTAAAATCGATTACACCTAATGAATTTTTTATAAAAAATAGGATTGATATATTAACATCAGTATGTCCATCAACAACAACTGCAGCAATAACTACATATTATTCAGGTAAACCACCAATTGAAACTGGTTGGATAGCAATGTCACAATACTTTAAAGAATATGGAAGAGCAATAGAAATGCTTAGAAAAACAGATTCGTATACAGGTGAAAAAATAAATACTTCAAGAATGGATGTATTTGAATTGGTTAATTATGTAAAAATATATGAGCAAATAGAAAATTTACAACCAGAAATAAAAGCCTATGAAATAAATCCAACTTTTTGTGAAGCCAGAAGCAAAAGAAATGTAAAGGCTGATAATATTGATATGTTATGTGATTCAATTAAAACAATATGCAACAATAATGACAAAAACTTTATATTAGCATATAGTGAACAGCCAGATGCATTGTTGCATAAATATGGATGTGAATCATCAGAAGTAAAAGAATTTATAACTCAAACAGAGAAAAAAATAGAAAAAATGTGTAATGAATTAAAAGAAAGTAATACATTAGTCATTGTATCAGCAGATCATGGACACAAAGATATTAAAAAAATATATAATATTTTAGATTTAAAGGAAGTTCAAGATTGCATTATAATGCCACCAAGCTTAGAATCAAGAATGGTAACATTTTGGGTTAAAGAGGATAAAAAAGAAAAATTTGAGAAATTCTTTAAGGAAAGTATGAAAGATGAGTTTATATTATTTACTAAAGAAGAATTCCTAGAAAAAAATTTATTAGGATATGGAAAAAAACATCCCAAAATTGATGATTTTATAGGAAATTATATTGCTGTTGCAATAGGTGATGCTATTATAAAATTAGAAACAAATATATCTAAAGAAAAGTCTAATAAAAAATCTACTCATTGCGGTTTTACACCTAATGAAATGGAAGTACCATTAATAGTTATAGACTGTAAGTAAAAGGGGATACTATCTCAAGTCAGAGATAGTATTCCCTTTTTGGTTTCAATATACTTTAATAACACAAGTAATCTTTTGTATTCTCTTTAATCCTTGAAGGTAGAGAATCCCAGTTTCTTATCAATGCATTCTGAATATCTTTGCAAGTAGCCTGAATCAGATTTTTAAAAGGATGTGTTCTCCAATTCCAAGTATCACTAGATAGACCATATTCATCTGCAATAAGTTGGCGTACATATTGGCGAGGAATATATAAATTCGGGTTATCATTAATCCACCATTCATCATTGTTGACACCTTTAACAAGTAAGTAAGAATGCTTTCCATATAAAGATAAATCATTAAAGGAAATTTTATGCAAAGGAAAGCCAGAAAGTTTCTGGATTTCAAAAGCATTTAGCTTGCTAGGAGCAATATGAACATGAGAATGTACAACTGAACTTTTAGCTTTGCCAATTCCTCCATTACCAGTACCATTTTCCCAAACTAAGAAATCTTGAACAGGGTACGTCAACTTTAAAATTGTAACTGCATCATCAAGAACTTCCAAAAATTCTTGCTTTAAATCAGGAGAAAGTTCTGAGATTGATGTAACATGCTCATTTGGAATAATGAGAAGATACCCCTTGATAAATTCTCCCAGAGTAGGCATCATAAAAAAATTCTTACTCCTGTATACAGTCCGATGGATTTTTAAATCAAATGTTCCTAATTCATTACTGTTAATATAAACACAGTAAGGACAATCGGCAATACTAGGAGCACCATTTAAACCAGAACTATCTGATTTGTGGTCACCAATATCACAGCCATAAGCATCTGCAATAGCTTTGAATTGCTTTGAAAAATCTCCAGCTACAACATTAATGAAATTTCCATTCCCATTAAGATTGATATTGTTAGAAGTAATAACATTAATCTTAATAGCATCTGCTTCAAGCTCTTTAGGAAGATTTGAACACACAACGCTTTTGTTATTGTGAAATTCATTTAAAACATCCTGCATAGTTAATTGGACTGAAGAGGGAAACACTGTCAACCCTTTAAATTGCAAATTAGTAAGTACCAAATCAAGATATGAATTCTTACCATTTAGAACAAATAAATTCCGTGTTTTTTGCATATATTCACCTTTTCCTTTCTAAAATTATGTTTACAAAGATATACTGATTATAACATAAAATTGAAATAAATCAAGATTTTTTATTGAAAAAGATAAACATGTTTGATATAATTATTACAATTAATTATTTAAATTTATGGAGGGAGATAAATATGGCAATATTATTACCAGGAGGAGCTGGATTTATAGGAAGTCACACAGCAGTTGAATTATTAAATAAGGGGAGAGAAATAGTTATAATAGATAACTTTTCAAACAGTACACCAAAAGCTTTAGAGGCAATCAAAAAAATAACAGGAAAAGATTTTAAATTTTATGAAATGGACTATTTAGACAGAGAAAAATTAGAAAAAGTATTTGAAGAAAATGAAATTGAAGCTGTTATAAATTTTGCAGGATATAAAGCAGTTGGAGAATCAGTACAAAAACCAATAGAATATTATACAAATAACATTTCAGGAGCATTAGTATTACTAGACACAATGAGAAAATATGGATGTAAAAAATTCATATTTAGTTCATCAGCAACAGTATATGGAGAACCTGAAAAAATGCCAATAACAGAAGACACACCAACAGGAGGAACAACAAATCCATATGGAACAACAAAATTATTTATTGAACAAATATTAAAAGATATATATAAATCAGATAATACATGGGATATATGTATATTAAGATACTTCAATCCAGTAGGAGCACATGAAAGTGGATTAATTGGAGAAGAACCAAAAGGAATACCAAATAACTTAATGCCATATGTAGCAAGAGTTGCAGCTGGAACATTAAAAGAATTATCAGTATTTGGAAATGACTATAATACACCAGATGGAACAGGTGTAAGAGATTATATACATGTAGTTGATTTAGCAAAAGGACATATAAAAGCATTAGAAAAATTAGAAAAAGAACAAGAAGGATTATATATTTATAATTTAGGAACAGGGCATGGAGTAAGCGTTTTAGATATGGTAAAAGGATTTGAAAAAGCAACAGGAAAGACAGTTACATATAAAATAGCTCCTAGAAGACCTGGAGACATTGCTGTATGTTATGCAGACCCAACTAAAGCTAAAGAAGAACTAGGATGGGTAGCAGAAAAAAATATTGATGATATGTGCAAAGATAGTTGGAATTATATAGAAAAAAGTCAAACTGAATAGTTTGACTTTTTAGCTTGTTTCGACTATAATAGTTATGTATTATATGAAGGGAGAAATCCTATGGAAGGTAAAATAGTAAAAATATTGTTAGATAATTTAGAGTGTGAAGCTATAGTTCTATTTGGAAGTTATTCTCGTGGTACACAAAATGCTGAAAGTGATATAGATATAGCAATAAAAGTAAAAGAAAAAATAGATAAAAAAGAATTATATAGATTATCAAACTTATTAGCAGATGAATTTAATAAAGAGGTTGATTTAATTAATTTAGATGAAATTGGAGATACATTTAGATATGAAATACTAATTAATGGAAAAAAATTATATTGTAAAGATGAACTTCAATTTGAACTGTATAAATTAGATATGTATAGGGAATTTTTAGAGTTAAATGAAAGCAGGCAAGAGATAATAAGTAATATAAAAAAAGGAGGAGATATATATGGAAAATGAGGCGGTATTGATAAACAAATATGAAAGTATTGAAAGATGCATAAATAGAATAAATGAAGAATATGAAAATAATCCAGAAAATTTAGAAGATTATAGAAAAATGGATGCTATTGTTCTAAATTTACAAAGAGCATGTGAAATGGCAACAGATGTTGCAATGTATATTGTTTCTACTAGAAAATTAGGAATACCTCAAACTAAAAAAGAAGCATTTGAAAAATTAAATGAAAAAGGCTTAATATCTAATGATATGTGTGCAAAAATGAAAGGTATGGTTGGATTTAGAAATATAGCTATACATGAGTATAAAGAAATTGATGATGGGATATTAAAAGATGTTATAGAAAATCATTTAGATGACATAAAAGAATTTGTAAGAGAAATGATTAATTTAAAAAGATAAATTTAATGCTATTGTTAAGGAGTTGAGAAAATATAAAATGATAAATTTTAAAAAAATAATTGCAGAACAAATATCAAAAGCAACACAAATAAATGAAAAGGAATTAGAAACATACATAGAAACACCAAAAGATACAAAAAATGGAGACTATTCTTTTCCATGTTTTAGACTAGCAAAAGAACTAAAAAAAGCACCACCAGTTATAGCAAATGAAATAAAAGAAAAGCTAGAACAAGAAATAGAAGAAAATAAAGAAATAGAAAAAATAGAAGTAGTGGGAGGATACTTAAACTTTTTTGTGAATAAAATCATTTTAGCAGGAGAAGTTTTAGAAGAAGTATCAAAAATACAAGAATATGGAAAATCAGAAATAGGAAAAGAAAAAAACATAGTAATAGACTATTCAGCGCCAAATATTGCAAAACCATTTCATATAGGACATTTACGCTCAACTGTTATAGGAGGAGCATTATATAATATATATAAATATTTAGGATATAATGTAACAGGAGTAAATCATTTAGGAGATTATGGAACACAATTTGGAAAATTAATAGAAGGATATAAATTATGGGGAGAAGAATATAATATTGACGAAGAACCTATAAATGAATTAACAAAAATCTATATCAGAATTAATGAAGCATGTAAAGAAGATGAACAAATATTAGAAAATTGCAGAAATAACTTTAAAAAGCTAGAAGATGGAGACCCATATTGTGTAGAAATTTGGAAAAAGTTTAGAGAACTAAGCTTAAAAGAATTCCAAAAAGTATATGATTTATTAGGAAGCAAATTTGATTCATGGAATGGAGAATCGTTTTATTCAGATAAAATGCCTGAAATAATAGATATATTAAATAAATCAGGAAAATTAGTAGAATCACAAGGTGCTAAAATAATAGATTTAGATGATAAAGGAATAAACACACCATGTATAATAGAAAAATCAAATGGTTCTACGACATATGCAACAAGAGACTTAGCAGCAATAATATATAGAGCAAGAACATATAATTTTGACAAAGCATTATATGTAACATCATATGAACAAACATTACATTTTAAGCAAGTATTTGAAGTAGCAAAACTTTTAGGATTAGATGAAAAATATACAAATGGATTAGAACATGTATCATTTGGAATGGTATTATTACCAACAGGAAAAATGTCAACAAGAGAAGGAAATATTGTTAAGTTAGAAGAATTATTGAATGAAGCAATATCAAGAGCTAAAAACATAATAGAACAAAAAAATCCAGAATTAGAAGACAAAGAAGAAGTAGCTAAAAAAGTTGGTATTGGAGCTGTAATATTTAATGATTTATCAGGTGCAAGAATAAAAGATGAAATATTTGACTGGGATACAATATTAAACTTCCAAGGAGAAACAGGACCTTATATCCAATATACTTATGTACGTACAAGAAGTGTATTAGAAAAAGCAGGATACACACCAAAATTTGAAGATGTAAAAGTAGAAAATTTATTAGATGAATATTCTTTGGAAATTTTAAAATTAATTTATAATTTTGAAGATACATTAATTCAAGTTACAGAAAAAAATGAACCATCAATACTTTCAAGATATTTAATTGATTTAGCAAAAGCTTATAGTAGTTTTTATAATGAAAATAAAATAATTGTTGAAGATAAAGAGGTTCAAAATGCTCGTGTTTATTTAACATTTACAACAGGAAAAGTTTTAAAACAAGGGGCAGAATTATTAGGAATGCAAATGCCAGAGAAAATGTAAAACAAAGGAGTAGCAATCAGCTACTCCTTTTAGGGTGTAGAAATCAATAAAAAAGCAGGCTTAATGCCCACTTTTATTACTATTTCTTTTCATCCTTCATAACTTCTTTAATAGCACCTAAACTTGAAAGTGCGCTAGTTGCTTCAAAAGGAATAAATACTTTATTAGCTTCACCTTCAGCAACTTTCTCTAAAGCTTCCAAAGATTTTAATTGAACTAATTTTTCATCTGGATCTGCATTTTTGATAGCTTCATAAACCATTTGAATTTCTTTAGCTTTAGCTTCAGCAACTTCTTTAATAGCTTGTGCTTCACCGGATGCTCTAGTAATTTTTGCTTCTCTATCAGCTTCAGCCTCTAAGATAGCAGCTTGTTTTTTACCTTCAGCAATTGTTATAGCAGATTGTCTTTGAGCTTCAGATTCTAGAATTAAAGCTCTTTTATTTCTCTCTGCATTCATTTCTTTTTCCATTGCATCTCTGATATCAGCAGGTGGAGTAATATCTTTAATTTCAACTCTGTCTACTTTACATCCCCATCTATCAGTAGCTTCATCTAAAACAATTCTTAATTGATTATTAATACCATCTCTTGAACTAAATGTTTCATCTAGTGACATTTTACCAATAATATCACGAATTGTTGTGATAGCTAGGTATTCAATACCTTTCTTTAAACTTTGAATTTCATAAACTGCTTTTGCAGGATCTGTTATTTGATAGAAAACAACAGTATCTATTGTTATTGTAACATTATCTTTTGTAATAACTCCTTGAGGTGGAACATCCATTGTTTGTTGTTTTAAGCTTACAACACTTCTAACACGGTCAAAAAATGGAATTATAATTGTAAGACCAGCATCTGCAACTTTGTAGAATTTACCTAATCTCTCAATTACATAAACCTCAGCTTGTTTAACGATTTTAATTGATTTAAATGCTATAATTAATATAATAGCTAATACAACTAATAAAAATACCATAAAAATTCCTCCCTTTTTATTATATATATATAAATACTTAAAAAAGTAATACTAAAAACTAATTTCCAACATCCGACATCTGACTTCTAACCTCCAACTTCTAATTTCTGACCTCCGACATCTGACATCCAATTTCTAACCTCTAACTTCCAACCTCCAACGTCTTTTTCACACCCTTAACAATTGTCTTAACCCCATTAATCTTCACAATTTCAACTTCTGAACCCTCTGTAATAGTTTCATCATTTTCAGCCTCTGCAGACCAAACTTCACCATTGATTTTAATTTGTCCAACAGAATGTGAATTAATTTCTTTAATAACTAAAGCCTTTTTACCAATTATTGAAAAAGCATTTGTTTTTGTAGATTTAACATCAACAAATTTTTTAACAAAAGGTTTAGTTACCAATAATAAAATTGTAGAAGATATTATAAATACAGTAGTTTGAATAATTACATTTGAAGTGAAGAAACTAGTAATCATTGCAAGTAAAGCTCCAACTCCAAACCAAAAAACTAAAAATCCAACTGTAATTATTTCACCTATAAAAAATAATCCAGCAATTATTAACCAAACTTGCCACATAAAAACATCTCCATTCATAAGAAACTTACATCTTAATTATACTATAAATTGATGAAAAAATAAAGTATTTAGAACAAATTTAATTAATTAAGTCTTAAACATTGTTTTTTTAACAAAAAAATGATATATTATAACAGTAAAAAATATAATGGTATTAGAAAAAATTAAGAAAGTGAGTGTGAAAATTGGATAACAAAGAAATATTAAATAATTTAGAAAAAATTATTTCAAAGGAAAAAATAAAACAAAATGAACCAATGAAAGAACACACTTCATTAAAAATAGGAGGACCTGCTGAATTTTTTGTAAAAGTAAATTCAGTAGAAGAACTAAAAAAAGTATTACAATTTAGCAAAATTAATAAAATACCACTAACAGTAGTTGGAAATGGAAGCAATTTACTAGTACTAGATAAAGGAATCAAAGGAATTGTTATAAAAACCGAACTAAAACAGATTCAAATAGAAAATATTAATGAAGAAAAAGTAGAAGTAATAGTAGATGATGGGGTACAATTAGGATTACTAGCACAAAAATTGCTAAAAGAAGAAATTACAGGATTTGAAGAATTATCAGGAATTCCAGGTACAATAGGTGGAGCTGTTGTTATGAATGCAGGTGCACATGGAAAAGAGATAAAAGATGTAGTTACAGAAGTTACAGCAATAGATTATGATGGAAATATGAGTATTTTTACAAATGAACAATCAGAATTTCAATATAGACACAGCAGATTTTCTGATGGAGAGTACATAATTTTGCAAGTAAAATTATTATTAGAAAAAGGCAAAAAAGAAGAAATAAAATCTAAAATGGAGGAATATGCACAATATAGGAAAGAAAAGCAACCTATCGAATATCCATCTGCAGGAAGTACATTTAAAAGAGGAACAGATTTTATAACAGCAAAACTAATAGATGAGGCAGGATTAAAAGGATATTCAATCGGAGGAGCTAAAATCTCAGAGAAACATGCCGGTTTTGTAATAAATACAGGTAATGCAACTGCACAAGATGTTTTAGATTTAGTTAAATATGTGACAGATAAAGTTTATGAAAAATTTGGTAAAAAAATAGAATTAGAAATTAAAGTTTTGGGAGAATGATGTCCAAAAGGGACGGTTCTTTTTGGACATTTTGTCCAATTGGGACACATCTTGGACACTGGGGGTAAAAAAATGAATGGATTTATAAAATGGTTTGATTCAAAAAGTAAATTAAAAAGATGGATGTTATTAATATTAATAGGAGTAATATTAATGTGCTATGGAACAGCAGAGGTATTAGTTTTAAAGGAACTATCATTTACAGAATTAGCAAAAATAATAGTTGTTTTTATAATTGGAGTTGTATCAATAATATTGGGATTAGTATTTATTAATAAAAGAACATTGGAAATCCTAATTGAATCAACAGATGATAGAATGAATGACAAAAATAATGTAAATATAAAATCATTAATATTTAATAAAAAAGTATATCATCAAGGTCCTAATATTGTAGTAATTGGAGGTGGAACAGGCTTAAATACTGTTCTTTCAGGCTTAAAAAAATATACTGATAATTTAACTGCAATTGTTACAATATCTGATTATGGAGAAGTTGAGACAGAGTCAAGAAAAGAATTGCAAACTATGCCATTAGATGATGTAAGAGATAGTATGATAGCACTTTCAACTCAAGATGGACAACTTGACAAATTATTGAATTATAAATTTACAGATGGAAAGTTAAGAAATTTAACTTTTTCAGATATTTATTTTAGTGCAATGAAAAATGTAAATAATGATTTTTCTGACTCAATAATTAAGAGTAATGAAGTATTAAATATAGTTGGAAAAGTTATACCTGTAACACTAGACAAAATGAATATAACGGCTGAACTTGACAATGGATATGTAGTAACAGAAAAATCTAAAATACCAGAAGTGACATATGAAAAGGTAACAAAAATTAATAGAATTTATTTAAATCCTTCAAATTGCAGACCAGCTCCAGGAGTAATCGAAGCAATAAAAGAAGCTGACTGTATAATAATTGGACCAGGAAGTTTATACACAAATGTCATACCAAATCTTTTAGTAAATGGTGTGGCAAAAGCAATAAAGGAAAATACAGGATTAAAAGTATATATAAGCAATATAATGACAGAGCCTGGACAAACAGATGAATATAGTGTATCAGACCATTTGAATGCTATTATAGAACATTGTGGAAAAGGAATTGTAGATTATTGTATATTTGATACAGGGGAAGTTGTTCCTGAATTTATAAAAAGATATAATTTAGAAGGACAAGACCTAGTTATTCCTGATATTGATAAAGTTAAAGGAATAACATTTTTACAAAGAAACTTATCAATGATATCAAATGACTGTATCAGACATGATCCGGAATTAGTAGCTGAATCAATTATAGAACTTATATGTGATGATTTGAAATATCAAGATAAACAAAATGACCCACAATATTTAATGTTGAATAATAAATTAAGAGAAGATAAAAGAATAAATAAAATAAAGAAACAAATGAAAAAAGATGAGAAAAAAGGTAAAAAGAATAACAAAAATTCTCGTAAAAAGGGTAGCAAGTTTAGCAGCAAATATAGTGATAGAATAGAATCAATAAAACAAGCTGATGAAATGGTAAAACTTAAAGAACAAAAAATGAAGAAAGAAGCTAAAAGAATAAAAAAAGAGCAAAAAATAAATACTAAAATTACTAAAGAAAATGAAGAAGTTTTAGAGTTTAGAAAAGAATATGAAAAGAGTATGAAACAACCTGCTAAAACAAAGAGTAAACCAGCTTCTCTTCCTAAAAGTCAAAGAGGCAAAAAAAGAAGATCTCCTCAAGAAATAAGAGAAGAAATGTTGAAGAAGTTAGATGATAGTAATTTAAAATAAAAATGGAGGAAAATATGAAATTTACAAAAGAGGATTTAGATGTTGAAAATGGATTAACAAAAGAATGGTTAATAACAAATGGGTTAGGAGGATTTGCAAGTTCTACTATAATTGGTGCTAATACAAGAAAATATCATGGACTATTAATTGCACCACTAACTCCTCCTGCAAGAAGATTTCTAATATTATCAAAAGTTGATGAAAGTATTCAAATAGGTGATAATAAATATGATTTATACACAAATGTAGGAGAAAATTATATTTCACAAGGATATAGATATCAGGTTTCATTTGAAAAAGAATACTTTCCAACATATAAGTATGAAGTCGAAGGTGTAGAAATATCAAAAACAATTTGTATGGAAAGAGGAAAAGAGGTTGTAGGTGTATATTATAAAATTAAGAACACAAATAAGCCATCAAAATTGACAATAGCACCAATAGTCAATTTTAGAGATTTCCATACAATGAGTACTGACCATATTTTTGATGTAAAACAAATAATAAATGGAACTAAAGTTAAATTAGTAATAGATAAAAGAGCAGATTTTCCAGTATATATGAATTTATCTGAAGGAAAATATATTAAGCATGAAAATGATATATATAAAGATATGTTTTATATAGAAGAAGAAAAACGAGGATTTTATCCAAAGGAAAATCATAGTGTTACAGGTGTATATGAAGTAGAGTTGGAGCCAAATGAAGAAAAAGAAATTTCATTTGTTTGTGGATTTGAAGAAAATATAGAAGAAATAAATCTTAAAGATACACTAAAAAAAGAGATGCAAAGAACAGATAAATTGATAGAAAAAACAGAATTGTTAGATGAAACAAGTGAACTACCAAAAGAAAAGACAGAATTATTAAAAGAATTGGTAAAAGCAACAGACCAATTTGTTGTATATAGACCATCATTTGGATTACATACAATTATAGCAGGATACCCATGGTTTTTAGACTGGGGTAGAGATAGCTTAATTGCATTTGAAGGCTTGCTATTAAAAACAAAAAGATATGATATAGCAAAAGAAGTAATATTAACAATGGTAAGAGACATTAAATATGGATTAGTTCCAAATGGATATTCAGGATTTGATAACAGACCATTATATAATAGTGTAGATGCATCATTATTACTTTTTGAGCAAATACAGAAATATCTTAACTATACAGGTGATTATGAATTTGTAAAAGAAAATGTATATGAAAAATTAGAAAAGGTAATAGACAATTATATAAAAGGGATAGACATTGATAATAATAATATATATTTAGATGAAGATTATCTTATATCATCTGGAACAGAAAATACACAAAATACATGGATGGATGCCAAATGTTATGATATAGCAGCAACACCTAGAAATGGAAAAGCAGTAGAAATAAATAGTTTATGGTATAATAGTTTAATGATAATGGCAGATTTAACAGATAAATTAGGAAATAAAGCAGATGTAAAAAAATACAAAGATTTAGCAAGAAAATGTAAAAAATCATTTAATGAAAAATTCTATAATCCAAAAAGAAAATGCTTATATGATGTATTAGGAGACAATAAAATAAGACCAAACCAATTATTTAGCCTAAGTCTAACATATCCTGTTATTGAGCCAAATTCAGAAGAAGCATATAATATTGTAAATGTTGTAGAAAAGAAATTACTAAATAATTATGGTCTAAAATCATTAGCAAAAGGAGAAACAAACTATATAGAAATATATGAAGGAGATAGCTTTAAAAGAGATATGAGCTATCATCAAGGAATAACTTGGACTTGGTTACTTGGACTATATTATGATGCATTAAGAAATATGATAAAGGCAGAAAAAAGAAAAACATATAAAGTAAAATTAGAAGAAAAACTAAAAACTTTTGTAGAAAAAACAACAAAAACATTTGAAAAAGAAGTTGAACAAAGAGGCTGTATAGGAAGTATAGCTGAAATATATGATTCAACAAAACCATATGCTCCAAAAGGAGCGATTGCACAAGCTTGGAGTGTGGCAGAAATTTTAAGGATAGTGTCCCACTAGGGACGGTTCTTTTTGGGACACATAAATGTTTAAAGAAATTATTATAATTTTATTTGATAAAAATGTCCCAAAAAGAACCGTCCCCAATGGGACAAGGAGAGAAAAATGACAATAGAAAATTTAGAAAAAGAATTAAATTCAAAAAAATTAAATAGTTTGTATCTATTATATGGCGAGGAATTATTCTTGTTGGAAAGCAATTTAAAAAAGATAAAAACATTATTTGGAGAGTGTGTAAAAGGAATAAATTACATTATGATAGATGAACAAAACATTTCAGAGATTATTTCAGATATAGAAACACCAAGTTTTGGCTATGAAAAAAAATTAATTATAGCAAGAAATACAGGACTATTTGGAAAAGATACAAAGAAAAAAACAGGTGATATTTCTAAATTAAAGGATAAATTAACACAATATATAGATGAAAATATAAAAATTATAAATGAATCAGTTGTTTTAGTTTTTATTGAAGAAGAAGCAGATAGCAAATCAGAACTTTATAAAACTATTGAGAAAAATGGTACTGTATGTAAATTTGATTTCCAAAAGCCTATTCAAATAGAACAAAGAATTAAAGCAATTTGTAATGGGTATAAGGTACAAATTGACACACAAACTATCAAATATTTTATTGAATGTTGTGGAACCAATATGCAGGACTTAATAAATGAAATTAGAAAACTTATTGAATATGCTGGAGAAAATGGAACTATAAAAAAAGAAGATATTGATAAATTATCAATTAAAAAATTAGAAAGTGTTATATTTGATTTAACAGATAATTTAGGTAAAAAAGACATAACAAGTGCTTTACAAGTTTTAAAAAATTTAATTTATGCAAAAGAACCGTTGGCAAAAATTTTAGTAACATTATATAATCATTTTAAAAAATTATATATAACAAAAATGGCATTGAATACTAATAAAGAATTAACTTCTAGTTTGAATTTAAAGCCAAATCAAATGTTTTTAACTACTAAATATAAAGTGCAATCAAAATATTTTAGTGAGCAAGATTTAAGATGTATTTTACAAGAATTGTGTGATTTAGACTATAATTTTAAAACTGGTAAAATTGATTTACAAGTTGGATTAGAAACTATTTTGTGTAGATATTGTTCATAATAAAATGTATAAAAAATATAAATTTAGATAAAACTAATTATAAATTTTAAATTAACAGGTGGTAAATATGTTTAAAAATAGAAAATTTATAATTAGTTTTATTTTTTTAACAATAATAATTTTAGCATCAATAGGATATTTTTTATATAAGAAAAACAATGATACAATAGAAGCGTTATCAAAATACGGTTCAAGAGGGTCAGAAGTAACACAAATACAAACAAAATTAAAAAGATGGGGATATTATACAGGAAATATAGATGGAATATATGGAACACAAACAGTAAATGCAGTAAAATATTTTCAAAGAAAAAATGGACTAACAGTAGATGGCATAGCAGGTCCAGCAACATTAAGAGCAATGGGTATAATGACATCAACATCTAGTAGTAGTTCTTCATCAAGCTATAATAGTAATCTAAATTTGTTATCACGAGTAATCTATGGAGAATCCAGAGGAGAACCTTATACTGGACAAGTTGCAGTTGGAGCAGTTGTAATGAACAGAGTAAGAAGCAGTTCATTTCCAAATACAATATCAGGAGTAGTATATCAGTCAGGAGCATTTGATGCAGTAAGAGATGGACAAATAAATTTAACGCCAGACTCAACAGCGAGAAAAGCGGCACAAGATGCTTTAAATGGATGGGATCCAAGTTATGGAGCAATCTATTACTTTAATCCATCTACTGCAACAAATAAGTGGATTTGGTCTAGGCCTATGACTGTAACAATTGGTAAACATAGATTTTGCAAGTAATTATATTTAGACATAAATAACTAAAAATCGCTATTGAAATATATCAATAATGATGCTATAATGTAAAATACAAAAGGCAAATAGGCCTTTCGAAAAGTTTCGGAGGCCTATTTTGAAAATAAATAGCCTCCGGATGTAAATAATAATTTATCAATTTTAGGAGGCGATAAAAATGAAAAACACGAGAGTTGATTTTCAGTGGACAGAAGGAGGAAAAGAGCATAACAAAATACTAGATCGCCAAAAGATGTATTCCATTTTTAACGGCCTGGCAGAAGGATATGCGGGAGATGATAATGAGATTTCTACTAAAATGGTTGAAGACATTATTCCATATGTAGATAAAATTTCTATAAACAAGGATTATAACGAAACGCAAGACACTCCCATGATTTCCTACGAGACAGAGAGAAACACAAAAGTGTTGAAAATCAAACGGTGTCACAAGATTGTTTGGGCGATACTTGATAGGTATTGCACTGAATAACACGAAAAGGAGAGCCTCTTTAATTAGTAGGCTCTTCTTTTTTGGTTCGACAGGAATGTCGTTTTGCTAATCGGTGAAAGTCCGTAGTGGAGGAAGTGTGCATCAAAGTTCTGACTCGAATTTGGGACTAGACTGGTAAAAAAGAAAAATATTAATATTACAAATATGTGACAAAATAATTACAAAAATAAAACATTTTTTAAATGATATGAATAAGAATAATTGTAACATGACCGAAAATTAGTTTTGATATCATAAAAGCATGAATTAAAATAATTACTAAAATAAGGACACACAAGACACTGAAAATAAATTCATAAAATGTATTGACATTTATTTTTGATAAATGTAAAATCAAAAGCGAGATAGAAATTTATTTATAAATTATGTATAAATTGCATTATTTTATACATAATAAATAAAAATAACAAAGGAGGAATTAAAAAATGCAACAATTAAAACGAGCAAAAGGTATAACGCTAGTAGCGTTAGTAGTAACAATTATAGTGTTATTAATACTAGCTGGAATATCAATACAAGCACTAACAAACACAGGAATATTTGGACAAGCAGAAAATGCAAAAAAAGCATCAGAGATAGCAAGCATAAAGGAAAAAATATCATTGGATATTTATGAGAAACAATTAGAACCACCATTAGGAACTATAACAGATGAAGAATTAAAAGGCATAT
>CAMCQH010000021.1 GCA_945877035.1 uncultured Clostridium sp.
CCAATTATACTTTGCTTTATAAATTATTTTTGCAAAAAACCGAAACTTAAATTTTCATAATATTGCAGTTTATAGCATGGAATTTTTTAGTCATTTCTTGGTTACTTTGAAGATGAACGAGCGATCGGAACTAAAATTGAATATTTAAAATTACAAAATACTACACTAAAAAAATATATACCTATTAAAAATGATAAAGACAATGCCAACTAGCATTGTCTTTAAGTTTATATAACATTAAATATTCTTTTTAAAAAAGTCATCATCACTTGCTACATGCATTTCAACTTCTAATTTTGGAATTTGTATCCATCCATTTTTTATATAAAACTTATGGGCATTATTCAATATTTGACCACATGCAAGATATAATGTATTGATATTAGTTTCATTTTTCACATATGTTTCAAACGTATTATATAAAGATGTTCCTACACCTAAATTTTGATAATCGCTATCTACGTAAAATCTTTTGAGTATTCCAATATTTCCTCTATTTTCAAGAGCAATAGATCCTATTATTTTATCGTTATACAATGCAATCCAAAAATTCCCATTGTTATTTAAATAATATTCTTCTATATTTAATTCATCTTCTCTTTTTTTATAAGGTCTATTTATAAAAGTAAACATAGATTCATTTATAAAATTGTTTATTAAATCTTTATATTTTTTATTATATTGAATAATTTTTATATCATTTAAATCTTTCATACTTTCTCGCTTTCTAAAGTTATTTTTTTATATCTTGTTTTTGATAAATATTTTTGCATTATTCCATAAACAAGATAACCTATCCATACGCCAACAATACCAAGTGGAGTAAATGATAATAACGTTGCTACCAATATTTTTATAATAGAACTTATTATATTTCTTTTAGCCAGAAATTTAAAATCTCTAAATCCTCTTAATATAGCAAAATAATATGTAGCTGACATTGTTATATAACAACCAATTAAAAATAACGGCAATACTTTAAAAAATGTTTTTTGTAATTCAATATCTCTTAAAGAAATATTCATAATTATAATAGAAATGATTAAAACTACAATTGGTAATACTAACGAACTATATCTAATCAGTTTTTTAGCAACATCTTTTACTTTTAACATATATTTATTATCTTCTTTACCAGTAGCTATTCCTATGCTTATTGTAATTCCATCACCAAACCCTTGTATAAAGGATTCATATATATTAGCAATTTGTATTAAAATAACATGGACTGAATATTCTAAATTTCCCATCCTTGCAACTATTAAATTAAATATAAAATTATCTACTCTTGAGGCTATTCGCTCAACAAAATTCCATTTAAATAATTTAATAACGTCTTTAAAATATTCGCTAACAAATTTTATTTTAACATTATTTCTAGAATATATGATTAAATATAATGCTAATAATGTATCAATCAACACCGTAACTATAGCAACCCCTTTAATTCCATATCCATTTTTTACTGCAATAATATCTAAAATTAGATTTAATATAACAGCAAATATTCTTAAATACATAATGTTTTTTTGGTTTCCCACTGTTCTTTGATGTCCAGATAAAACAGTTACTATACTACTTTGAACAAATCCAAATAATCTAATGCTTAAATATGAAATAGCTATAGTATCTACATTAAACAAACTAGGAAAAACAGGTTGTATAAATGCAATTAAGAATATAGTAATTATTGAAATGCATAATGTTAAAATAATAGAATTTCCTGTTATCAATTTTGATTTATTTAAATTATTTTCACCTAAGGCTTTAGCAACTAAAGTGTTATTAGAAACATTTATAGTTTTAATACTCATTTGCATTAAATTCAAAATAACTGCCATTGCTCCAAGCGCAGCAAGTTCCTTTGTACCTACTAATGAAATTACTAAAGTATCTACTAATGTCATAAGTATATTTATTAAACTTTCAAAAGCTATCGGTAAAGATATTTTTAATTGAGATTTTACATTTATTGTTTCGTCCATAATTCACATCCATTTTTTTAAAAAGTAATTTTATATTAAAATTATACATTATATTACAAAATTTTTCCATACTCCCTTGAAAATATACAAGAAAATGATATAATAAATTTATCAGAGAGATTTAATCAAATCTTATAGTCTTAATTTCGCATACGTGTATAGTTAAGGCTCCATAATGTTTTTTCTTCAAACAACTTAAAAGCATTAATATAAGCGAGTTTGAAAAAAACAAAAAGTGAATATTGCTTATGTAGAACCACATAGAGTATTCATTAAAGATAAGTTATATTTATTCTTTAATGAACACTAATATTTATCTAATACTAGAGCAATGAAATAGTACGAAAATAATTAAATAATTATATACAAAAGCGTATAACCATTGGCTATACGCTTTTGCTTGAAAATTTGAAAAACAATTAATCAGTGCTTACGTTTAAAGTTCTCTTCAAACTCTTCACATTCTTTAGTTATTCCAAGTCGACACGTTGTATAACCACGATTATTGTCCATTGCCAAACTAACTGAAAATTCGTATTCAAGATTGACATGGACACCAATCTTTCCACAAGGGGTATCTTCAGCGTACATGGATACAAAAGGAATATCTCCAACTGTATATTTTATATCTTTGTAACACTTTTCTGAAAGCAATTTTTTAGCAATCTCGATGGTTTCTTGAACTTCTTTCTTGCTTTTTTCTATTGCTTCTGATGTCTCAGGGCTAATTGAAAGAGCCTTACTGGGTAAAATCCTAGATATTTGCCAAACATCGTGAATACAGCACATTTCTTTAAAGAAAATGTCGATTTCCGACTGTTGGACATAGTCATTAGCTTTTTTACCCATATGTTCGAGTATCCATTCATAATAATTCCACGTTGCAGCACTGTCATATCCTTTGGATTCCCACTGAATTACTCTTGAGAAAAATCTCGGCAAATAATCCGACAGTAAGTTTTCAAGCTTGCTAGGTAACGGTCTTTCCTGCTTAAGAAGTTCTTCACACATTTCACTGACATAAACAGCATCGTAAAAGATTTCACCCTCTGAACGATGATTTGTTACAGTTTGAGATGTTTTTCCACATCTTAAATTGTCGAACTCCTCGCATTCAATAATAAAGAATGCATACTTTTCTCCAAAACGGTTATTGTGTTCTGTTACTTCGTAGACAAGATCTGCATCTTTCTTGAAAAGTTCCTGAACAAAATCACCATTTTGCCGTGTGTGATAAATTCCTTTGTTTGCACGAGCTCTAGAAACTCTTAATAGCGTAAACATAGTTATTCCTCCTTGTAAATAATTATTTTGTAGGACAGTTTGTGAACAAACTAATAATAGTGTAACATAATTTACATAAAAAATCAAATATTTTGTAGAAAATGCTTGGTTTTCCATAAAAAATATACTATAAATATAAAGAATATAAGAATAATGAACAACTAATTGAATATTTAATATCTAAAAAAGTAACAATAGGCATATGCACACTCAGATAGATTATTTTGTTATCGTAACAAGTATTACATTAGTTTCAAAAATATAGATAAAAACTATCCTCTTTTCTTTTTTATTATATCCTTAACTACTTCTCCCACAATAATTAGCCCTACAACTGACGGAACAAACGAAACACTTCCCGGAACTTGCTTTTTAGCATCATTTAGTTTTATAGGTTCTTCTTTTGAGTAAACTACTTTAAGTTTTTCTATTCCCCTAGTTCTCAATTCTTTTCTCATAACTTTTGCTAATGGACATACACTTGTTTTATAAATATCTGTCACTTCAAATCTAGTTGGATCTAGCTTATTACCTGTTCCCATTGATGATATTATTGGTATATTTAGTTTATTTGCTCTAACAACTAATTCAATTTTAGCAGTTACTGTATCTACTGCGTCTACTACATAATCAACTGTATTATCTAATATTTCTTCACTATCTGGCATAAAAAATTGTTGATATATTTCTACTTTTGCATCTGGATTTATTTCTAATATTCTTTCTTTTGCAATCTCTACTTTCGGCTTTCCTACTGTTTTTCTTGTTGCTATAATTTGTCTATTTAAATTAGTTATATCGACAGTATCTTTATCTACTAATACAAATTTTCCAATTCCTGCTCTTATTAAACCTTCAACTACAAATGAGCCTACTCCTCCAATTCCAAATATTGCAACTTTTGAATTTTGTAACTTTTCTATTCCTTCTTTTCCTATTAATAATTCTGTTCTTGAAAATTGATTTAACATTTTTTGCTCCTTTTAATTTATATATAAACTATTCCACTATCTGCATCATTTCTTCAATTTTAGAATTAAATTCAGGTGCATATCTTTTCAAACTTACTGGTCTTAATTCTTTATTTGTAAAGCAGTGCTTTGTTTCCGCTTCTATTACTTTTTCCCCAGTTTTCTTGTCTCTTACATCATAGCTAACAGTCATTCTTACACCAGAATATTCTTTTATTACAACCTTTATTACTATAGTATCTCCATATGTAACATGATGTTTATATTCAACATTTACTCCTAGTACAGGTATTGTTACTCCTTTTGATTCTAATGATAAAAATGGTATTCCTATTTTTTCCATCCAATAACATCTTGCCTCTTCTAGAAATCTAATGTAGTTTGAATGATGTACAACTCCCATTTTGTCTGTTTCATAATAATTGATTTTTCTTTCATAAAATATTTCTTCTTTACTCTTGCTTTCCATTTTTAATTTTACCTCTCTTTAATGAATTGAAAAATATTTCACATTTTGTATGCTAACTTTGTAATCGGCTACGCCTCAACAACCTCAGCAATCTTTCCTCCCCCTAGTACAATATCTCCAACATAAAATACTGCTGACTGTCCTGGTGTTATTGCTCTTTGTGGTTCTTCAAATTCTACTTTTATCTCTTTTTTATTTTGCATTATCTTTGCTTTTGCAACTTTTGATGAATATCTTGTTTTTACTTCAACTTCCATAGGTTCTTTTATTTCATCTACCAATAATAAATTTATATCTGTAACTGTAATTTCTTTTTTGTATAATTCTTTGTCTTCCCCTACAATTACTTCATTTTTAGCTGGATTAAATCCTAAAACAAATAATGGTACTTTATAAGAAATTCCAAGCCCTTTTCTTTGTCCTATTGTGTAATTATATAAGCCTGTATGTTTTCCTAAAATTTCTCCTTTTAAATTTACTATTTTTCCTTTTTTAGGTTTGATATCAGAATTGTTTTCAAGGAATTTTTTGTAGTTTCCATCTGGTACAAAGCAAATATCTTCACTATCTGGTTTATTTGCCACTTTCAAATTATTTTGTCTTGCTATTTCTCTTATTTGTTCTTTTTCTTCAAAATTTGCTAGTGGAAATAGTACATGCTCTATTAATTCTTTTGGAATATTCCATAAAACATAGCTTTGGTCTTTTCTACCAGCATTTGATTTTTTTAATACCCATCTTTGATATTCTTCACTGTATTCTGTTTTTGCATAATGTCCTGTTGCTATATAATTACATCCTAATTCTTTTGCTTTTTCCCACATAAATCTAAATTTCATATACTTATTACATTCTATACATGGATTTGGTGTTTTGCAATTTGCGTAACAGTCTATAAAGTCTTGTATAACACATTTTCTAAATTCTTCTTTACAATTATATATAAAATGTGGCACTCCTAAAGAATTACATACATTTTTTGCATCTATATATGTATTTGTGTTGCAACAACTACTTCCTGTAAATAGTTCTAGCGTTGTTCCTATTACTTCATATCCTTGTTCTTTTAAGAGTAAAGCTGATACACTACTGTCAACTCCTCCACTCATTCCTAATAATACTTTTTTACTTTCCATTTAATTGCCTTTCTTGTTGTCAATAGGGACGCCCCTTTTTAACAACTTATTAGTTTTCACCTGCTATTTATTTTTATCTAACATGTCTTCAACAGTATGCCAAGCAAGTAGAGCACATTTTACTCTAGCCGGCATATTTGCAACATTTCTAAAAGCTATTGCATCTTCTAACTTTTTTAATTCTTCTTCATCAGTTGTCTCTCTTTTTATCATTTCTATAAATGTTTTTATAATTTCTTTTGCCTCATATATTGTCTTGCCTTTTAAAGTGTCTATCATTATTGATGTTGAAGCTTGTGAAATTGCACATCCATGCCCAGAAAATGCCATATCTTCAATTATATTTCCATTTAATTTTAATTCTAGTGTTATTTCATCTCCACAGTTTGGATTATGTCCTATTTCTGAGTAATCTGCATTTTCTAGTTTCTTTTTGTTATATGAATTCATGCTGTGTTCCATTATTAATTCGTTATAAACATCTGTTAAATCATCCATTAAAATTTTACCTTTCTTTTTGTATTATTTTTTAATATATTTTTTAAACATATCAAATGCTTTATTCAAAGCTTTAACTAATCTATCAACATCCTCTTTCGTATTATAGAAATAGAAACTTGCTCTGCAAGTAGAATCTATCCCTAAAAATCTCATAAGTGGCTGTGCACAATGATTTCCTGAACGCACACATACACCTTCTGAATCTAAAATACTTGCAACATCATGTGGGTGAACTCCATTTAGATTAAATGAAATTACACTTGAATGATTTTCTTCATTTGGTGTTAAATATAATGTTAAATAGTCTAGTTTTGATAATTCTTGTCTTGCATATTCGAGTACTTCTTTTTCAATTTCTTGTATTTTATCATATCCTAAATTTTCAATGTAATCAATTGCTGCTCCCAGACCTATAACGCCTTCTACATTTTGTGTACCAGCTTCAAATTTATTTGGAAGTGGTGCAAATGTTGTTTCTTGTTCATATACATATTCTATCATGTCTCCACCCATTAAAAATGGATTCATTTTATTTAAAATTTCTCTTTTTCCATATAGTACACCAATTCCAAGTGGTGCTAACATTTTATGCCCTGAAAATACTAGAAAGTCCGCATCTAAGTCTTGTACATCTATTTTCATATGTGGAATACTTTGTGATGCATCTACAATTACAATTGCTCCTTTTTTATGAGCATATTTGATTATTTTTTTCACATTGTTTATAGTTCCTAAAACATTTGATATATGTGTAATTCCAACTATTTTTGTTTTGTCTGTAATTTTACTTTCTATTTCTTCATCTGATAGCTCAAAGTCTTCATTTATATACATATAATTTAACTTGCTATCAGTTATTTTGCAAACTTTTTGCCATGGAACTAAATTAGAATGGTGTTCCATTATAGAAATTACTACTTCATCATCTTTTTTTAGGTTGTCCATTCCATATGAATATGCAATTAAATTTAAGCTTTCTGTTGCATTTTTTGAAAATATAATTTCTTCTCTATGTTTCGCATTTATAAATTTTGCTATTTTTGTTCTAGTATCTTCATAAATTTCAGTTGCTTCTATGCTTAAAGTGTATGCTCCTCTATGTGGATTTGCATTATATCTTTCATAGAATTCTTCTACTGCTTTTATTACTTGAATTGGTTTTTGTGCTGTTGCTCCACTGTCTAAGTATGCTATTTCTCTATTTTCCAAAATTGGAAAGTCTTTTTTTATTTGCTGTATGTCCATAGTTTTTCCTCCAACATTTTAATCTAATCTCTCATCAATTTCTTGCAAAACTTCTTCTTTTAAATCTTCATTTTCAACATTTTCTAAAATTTTATTAAATCTAGCTCTAACCATCAATTTCATTGCTTCTTTTAATTCAAAACCTCTGCTCATAATATAGAATAATTCCTTTTCTCCGATTTTTCCAGCAGAACTTGAATGATTTCCTTCCACTTCTTCTTCAGAACACAAAAGCATTGGTAGTGCTAAAGATTTAGCTGTATCTGATAATAGCATACAAGCTTCGTTTTCATTTCCTGTTGCTTTCTTACAACCTTTTTTAAAGTCTATTGACCCTTTAAAATGTTTTTTAGCTACATCTTTCAAAGCTCCTTGTACTTCAATATCTATATTTGATTTTCCACCTCTTAATTCACCTATGTAGTTTAGGTCAAATAATTGATTTTCTTTTCCTAAATAAATTGTATTTAATCTATTGTCTGAATTTTCTCCTATCAAATTAGAATAATAATTTGTAATGCTGTTCTTTCCTCCAAAATCTATTATGCAATAATTCACTTTAGAATTTGCTTCAAAAGTATTTTCGATAGCTATAAAATTATTTGACTTGGTATTCATTAAATTAACTAATATTATATTTAAATTTGAATTTTCTTTTGCATTTACTCTAATTATTCCATTGTGGAATCCTTCAATTTCTTCATTTGATGTATATTTTATTATAATTGTTGATTTTGTGTTTTCGTTTGCAATAATTTCTATATCATCTAATAATACAGAATTTTCATCATCAAATTTAAATTCTATTTGAGTTTCTGAATTTTCTTTATCATCTATTGTTAATTTTAGTTTTTGATTTGATTTCATTTTTACTTGATTTGTAAAGAATTCATTTAATCCATAAACTAATTCTATATTACTAGTGTTTTGTTCTATATTTATTTTTGATGTATCACCAATTATAGTTACATTTTCAAAAGTTGGTATATTTTCTGGAATTTCTATATTTTCTAATTTTATGTTATTTATATTAAAATTTCTTGAAGTTCTAACTGGCGTTTCGTTTAATTTTATCATCCTATTGCCCCCTCTAACTCAAGATTAATTAAATTATTCATCTCTACTGCATATTCGACTGGCAATTCTTTAGCGATAGGATGTGCAAATCCTCTTACTATCATTGCTTTTGCATCTTCTTCTGATAACCCTCTACTCATTAAATAGAATATTGTTTTATCACTAATTTTTCCAATTTTAGCTTCGTGTGAGAATTCTACTTCATCTGTTCTAATATAATTTGTTGGTATTGTGTCTGAAATTGAGATATCATCTAACATTAAAGATTCACATGATACAGATGATTTAGAGTTTTTAGCATTTTCGTTTATTCTTACTAAACTTCTATAAGTACATTTTCCACCATTTTTTGATATTGATTTTGCATTTACCACACTTGATGTATTAGGTGCGTTGTGTACTACTTTAAATCCATTATCTAAATTTTGTCCTCCACCTGCAAATGAGATTCCTGTATATTCTGTTTTTGCACCTTCTCCATTTAATATACTCATTGGGTATAACATTGATATTTTTGAGCCAAATGAACCTGATACCCAGTCCATTTTTGCATTTTTTCCTACTATCGCTTTTTTAGTATTTAAGTTAAGCATATTTTTTGACCAGTTTTCTATTGTTGAATATCTTAAATATGCGTTGTCTTTTACATATAATTCAACACATCCAGCATGTAGATTTACTTTGTTATATTTTGGAGCTGAACATCCTTCTATAAAATGTAAGTTTGCACCTTCGTCTACTATTATTAATGTGTGTTCAAATTGTCCTGATTCTGGTGAGTTTAGTCTAAAATATGATTGTAAAGGAATATCAACTTTAACTCCTTTTGGCACATATACAAATGAACCACCTGACCAAACTGCTCCATGTAATGCTACAAATTTATGGTCATGTACTGGAACACATTTCATAAAATGTTCTCTTACTAATTCTGGATATTCTCTTACTGCTGTTTCCATATCTGTATAAATTACACCTTGTTTTATTAAATCTTCTTTCATACTATGATAAACAACTTCTGAATCATATTGTGCTCCAACTCCTGCAAGTGATGTTTTTTCAGCTTCTGGAATTCCTAATTTATCAAATGTATTTTTAATGTCTTCTGGTACATCTTCCCAAGAATTTGATAGTCCAGTTTTTGGTCTTACATATGTTGCTATTTCATCCATATTTAATTCTGATAAATCTGGTCCCCATGTTGGCATTTCTAATTTATTGTATACTTCTAATGCTTTAAGTCTAAATTCTTTCATCCAATCTGGGTCATTTTTTTGTTTTGATATTTCTTCTATTATTTCAGGCGTTAGACCTTTTTTTATTTTGAAGTCATATTCATCTTTGTTTTTTATATCATATATGTTTCTATTTATTTCATCTAGATTTGTTTTTGACATTTCTGTATCCTTTCTTTAATTTGTATTTTATGTAAAATTGTGATATAATAATATTATAAAAAATTTAAGGAGGTCGCTTTTATGAACAACTATTTAACTCGGGCAGCACAATACATACTTGAAGGAGTTATAACACTTCTCCTTTCAATCTACTTCGCTCTTCCACCAAAAAACATTATTGAAGAATTTGCTATGATTACTTCAGGTTGTCTACTGGCAATTTCTCTATATTGTTTTGTAAGACTTATCGTTACTTTGTTATTAGGCATAATTGGTAACTTGAAGACAAAAAAGAAAAAGTAGTTTTGCGATCCAGATAATAGCCAGATTCTCTGGCTATTAATTTTTTTATTTATACTGGCTATACCCATTTTCTTCAATTTCTTTTGCTAACTCTTGACTGCCAGTTTTAACAATTTTTCCATTTACTAAAACATGTACATAGTCAACTTTTAAACTATGTAAAATTTTAGTATTATGAGTAATAATTAAAACTGCATTATTCTCATTTTTAAACATTTCAATTCCTTTAGAAACTGTTTTAATTGCATCAACATCTAGTCCTGAATCTGTTTCATCAAGTATTGCAAGTTTTGGATTTAGCACAAGCATTTGAAGAATTTCATTTTTCTTTTTCTCTCCACCTGAAAATCCAACATTTAAACTTCTTTCCATATTTTTTGGATTCATATTTAATTCTTCCATATATTTTTTTAGCTCATCTTTAAATTGAAATATTTTAACAGGTTGTCCTGTAATTTTATTTTTGGCATATTTCAAGAAGTTTGTAACTGAAACCCCTGGTATTTCTTCTGGAAGTTGAAAAGACATAAAAACTCCTTTTCTTGCTATCTCATCAGTTTTTAAGTCATTAATATTTTCTCCTTCAAATAAAATACTTCCACTTGTTTTTGTATATTCTGGATTATTTAATATTGCATTTGCTGTTGTTGTTTTTCCTGAACCATTTGGTCCCATTATTACATGGATTTCTCCTTTATTTATATTTAAATTGATTCCTTTTAATATTTCTTTATCCTCTGCATTTACATGTAAATCTTTTATTTCTAATAATTTGTTATCCATATTCGTTTCCTTTCTCTACGCTTCGCTTCGTTCATCGTCATCCAAAATTTTTTCAAAATTTTGTCTGCCAAATCTTACCTTTAACATCTGTCCCAAATGGACAAAATGTCCCAAACAGAACCGTCCCCCTTTGGGACATTATTTCTTCGTTCTTTTTATGCAACATCTGCATTTTTCTTGATTTATGTCATAATTACAATTTAAATTACTTAAACCCAAAACCTCATGAACATATTTAGCTAATTTGTTTATTGTATTATCTGTTATTGTTGTTTTTATTTTCTCCGCTTCTTTTTTTGCTTCTTCATCTTCTAAATTTAATACATCTTTTAAAAACAAATAAACTATGTCATATGCTTCCAGTATCTTTTTTGCAAGATTTTCTCCTTCTTCTGTCAATTCTATTGTTCCATAAGATTCATAATTAAGTAATCCATTGTCTTTTAAATTATAAATAGCCTTATTTACACTTGGCTTTGTACAATTCATTTTTTTTGCAATGTCTGTAACTCTTATATTTCCATTTTGTTTTTTTAATACATACATCGTTTTTAAATACTCTTCCGACGCTTTTGATATCATTCTTGCTCTCCTTTTTGTTAACTATGGTTAACATTATAGTATAAAAAAAAATGTTTGTCAAGGTTAACAAACATTTTTATGCTAAATATTAGCAATTATTTCTTTAATTCATATACAACATCAACTTTATCACAAACATTTTGTGAATGTGTTACTATTATAATACACTTATTTTCCTTTTTTGCTAAATTTTCAAATATCTTTAAAATTTCATTTTCTGTATCTTTGTCAAGATTTCCAGTTGGTTCATCTGCAATTATTATCTTCGGATTATATGATAAACTTCTTGCAATTGCGATTCTTTGTTGCTCTCCTCCTGATAATTTTAGAATTTTTCTATTGGCATGTTCTTCTGATAAGCCCACACTTTTCATTAATTCTAATGCTTTTTCTCTTTTATTTTTAACTTTTACTTTGCTAATATCCATTGAAAGCATTATATTTTCTATTGCAGTTAAACTTGGTAATAAGTTATAACTTTGAAATACAATTCCTATATCTGTATTTCTATATGTGTCCAAATTCATTTTTCTCAAATTTTTTCCATCATATAAAACATTTCCTTCTGTGCATTTTTCTAATCCTGTTATAAGTGATAATAATGTTGTTTTACCACTTCCACTTTTTCCTTTAATTGCATACATTTTGCCTTGTTCAAATTCATAGTTGATGTTTTTAAATACATAACTATCTTTAGGAGCATCTTTATAACTATATCCAACATTTTCTAATTTTAATATACTCATATTTATGACCTCTCTTTCAATATAGTAAGTGGTGAAAATCTTTGAATACTTATCATAGAAGCTAAACTACTAACCAATGTTAAAGCTAACCCTATGCCAAGTAATTGTGCTATTACTGTAACATCAACAACTGCATCAATTGTATCAATAGTTTGTACTGCTACTGTTCCACTATGCCCAATATCCATTGGTCCACCTTTTCCAAAGTTATTTGATATTTGTGCTGTTTCTTCTTGACTTGATTCTATTTCATTTTCAAGTAGCATATTTCCAACTGGTTTAGCTAGCAATGAACCACAAATTGCACCAATACATAGCATTATGATGCTTACTAATAGTATTTCTAAAACAAATTGCATTGTTAATTTAAATTTGCTTACTCCTATTGTTCTAAATACTCCTATTTCGTATTTTCTTTCTCTGATATTTATCATATTTATTACAAATAAAACTATTGCTGATATTACTAACATTATTAGTAAAAATGTAGTTGCAAATGTTTTTACATTTTCAATTGATTTTGTTGCATTTTCTAATTCATCTAAATTTGTATTTATTGTGTAATATTCATTTAATCCTTTTTCTTTTACTTCAGCTGTAAAGCCTTCTATTGAATCTTTATCTTTTAATACAAATGATGGTGTCACATTTGTTACTAGTGTACTATCATCAGCTACTAATTTTTCTATTACTTCGCTTCCTGTTATTATTTTATTTGCTGATTGTGAATACATACTAGCTGAATCATTTGCATCTGAATTATCTTTATATATTCCTGTTACTACAAAGTCATATGTAGCTTCTGTATTTGGATTTTTTAAGGTTATTGTACTTCCTACTGTTATTTCATTTAAAGTCGCTAACTCTGAACTTATAACACATTCTAAACTTTCAAAATCTGATATCATTTCACCATCACTTATTTGATATGTTCCATTTACAAATTCAGTCATTGCATCATATGATGAATATTCATCTAGTTCAAAGTCTCCTGTAAAATTTCTTGAACTTTGGAATTTTTCTTTTGTTCTTGTTATTACTGTTGTTGTATTATTGTTTGTTATTGTATGTCTTTCTCCTCCTGGTGCTTTTCCTGAACTTTGGCTGTTTCCACCTGAAGTTGTAGTTGTAGAACTAGTTGTTGTTTGTTTGTCCTCTACTTCATATTCATATGAATCTGTGGCTTTAGTTAAGCTATCACTATTTAAAGAAGTAGCATATAAATAATAATATCCTTTTAAGTATTCACTCTCTCCATAATTTTTTACATTTTCTAGGCTAATAGATTCTATACTGTTAAATGCTTCTATATTTGTTTTTTGTGCATCTTCTCCTCCTTTGAATTGTGATGATAATTGAGTTCTATCAAATGATATTGTAGCTATTATATCATGTGATTCTTCATAACTTTTTACTAAATTATTTGCAGTGTTTCTTATTGCTAGTGTAACTGTTGATGCGCATGCTATTACTAAGATTATTATTTCTATTAAGATATTCCTTCCTTTGTTTCTCATAATTGAAACTAAACTGTTTTTTAAAATATACATTTTTCTACCTCCTCTAATCTAGGAATAATATACAATATAAAGATTGAAAATTTATTGAAATTTTTAATTATAATTCTAATAATTTCTCATAATTTTTAGGAAACCCCATTTTATATAAAACTTTATCTATATTAATTGATTTTAATTGTTTTTCTAGTTCTTTTATATCAGTTATTACTTTACTATAAAAATCATAAAATTGTTGTTTTTCTAGCAATATTTTTAATATAATTACAATGGAAAATAAATCTCTTGTTGCATATTGATATTTATTGTTTTTCTCTATATTTAATTTTTTGTGATACTCTGTTGGAAAAATTCTACTTTTCATTTTTATATCGTATAATTTTTCATCGTGAGCACAAATATTTCTAATAAGAGTTAAATTTTGTAAGTAAATTTTAAATTCTGATATTCTTAAATTATATTTTCTACTAATTGCATTTTGTTCTTTTTGTTTCATTAAACTATAAAATTTTGAAATTTTTCCAAAGGATAAAATTCTCACTAATACCCATAAAGGTATATTTTTATAAGTATCTAAATAATGTACAATCATTTTATTAGAACTTTTATATTGATACATAATTTCTAAATTTATATCATTTATAAATTTTTCTATTAGGGAAATATTAGAATTAATATTATTAAAGTTTTGTGGAATTAAATAATTTTTATGACCATATGATTTTGAAAATTCATAAGCTATATAAGTATCTATTTCATTTTCTAAAAGTAATATATATTTTAAGAAATTAATTTTTATACTTTTATCAAAAATGTAAAGAGCTTTTATTTCTTCTATTTTGACATTATCAATATACTTTTCTGTTTTACTTTTTTTATCTAAAAATAACTCTTTATATCCGTTAATTAAATAATAATAGTTATTTTTTGTGAGTAATTCATAAGTATTACTGTAGTCTTCTATAATTATTTTTCTTGATTTTAAAATTTGTATTTGCTCATCTATTGTTTTGAATTCTTTCTCCAAATTTTTCCTCCTTAATTGTAAAAAAATGACCTCGGACCTGTAGGTTAACCGAGGTACAATCAATTCCGACCTTGAGCCCGTAGGTTATTCAAGGTACGATCTATTATAGATAGTATAACACCCTAAGCTTAACTTTGTCAAGCCTAAACTATTAAAAAATCTATACTTATTATTATATTTATATTTATCATATTTATACCTTACTATTTATTTAGCTTGGAATACTAACTCTAAAATTAGTAACCCCATCTTTACAAATCACTTCAATTTTTCCATTATATTTGTCAACAGTTGATTTAGCAATTGCCAACCCTAAACCATATCTCTTTTCACTTCTATTTCTAGATTTATCAATACGATAAAATCTTTCAAATATTTTTTCTCTTTCCGCTTCTGGAATTGGCTCACCAACATTTTTAACTTGCAAGACTATTTCATTTTTCTCTTTTGATAATTCAATTGTAACATTATTTTTTGCTTCAGTATGTTTTATTGCATTATCTATTAGTGTAGACAATATATGTTTTATATCTTCTTTATTTCCGTTCATTATAACATCTTTTTGAATATTTGTATTTATTTTTACATTCTTTTCATATGCCATACTTTCAAATACAGAAATTATTATTTCTACTTCTTTAGATAAATCAAACTTTTTGTAAGTCTTTGTAGTATCCACATTTTCTGTTTTAGCTAATAACAATAATTCGTTTATTAGCTTGTCCATACTATTTATTTCATTTTGTATGTAAGTTAGCCATTTATTTTTTCCAACTTCATTTTCCAAAACATCAGCATTTGCTTCAATTACTGCAAGTGGTGTTTTTAGTTCATGTGATGCATCTGATATAAATTGTTTTTGTTTTTCTAATGTATCCTCTACTGGCTTTACAATTAGTTCTGAAAGTTTTTTTGATATTGAATATATAATCAATAATGACAATACTATTGCTAAAAGTGAGAATATTAATAGCATTCTTATGTGTAAAATTGTTTTTTCATTTTCCATAAATATTATCATATTAGTATTTTCTCTAGCTTTTCTAACTTTGTAAATATATTTATCTATTATTCCTGTTTCTTTTTGGCTGTTGCTTACTTTAATTGCATATTCTTTTAATTCTTCATTATTTGAAGTATCTGAATTACTTACAATATTACAATCTTTTACTTCAATAAAATACAAACCTTCTATTTCTATCTCTATATCTGATTCTGGCTTATTTCCTATTCCAAATTTAGGTTCTTGTTTATCCAACATTTCTTTATCTTTGAAATTTGAAAATCTATCCATCATCAAAGTTGCTGTTTTTATTGTATTTGTATAATTAAGTATTGAAAATCCAAGTATTATTCCTACAACAAGCACTGATAATGATATCATTATAAGAAAAAATATTTTTGATTTTAATTTTTTAATCATCTTCTACCTCCAATTTATACCCTATCCCTCTTACTGCTTTTATTTTAACCTTTGTTTTTAATAATTTCAATTTTTTTCTTAAAAATGATATATAAACTTCTACATTGTTATATTCTGCATCACTATCATATCCCCAAATTTTATCTGCTAATTTTTCTCTATTAATAGTTTGATTTTTATTTACTAATAATACTTCTAATAACTCTAATTCTTTTCCACTTATCTGTATTTCATTTTCTCCTGAAATCATTTTTCCATTTTTTAAATCTAACATCTTCTCCTTCTTCTCCATCTGTTTTAATTGTTACTGTAAATTTTTCTTTTTTTAGAGTTTCTGCTATTGCATCTGCTAGACTATATTCATCTTCTATTATTAAAACTTTCATTTTTTATTCTCCTCGGAAAAGATTATTTTTCGCTACAATTCAGTCTTAATTTTATAGAGTAGTTCTAACTGTCGATTTTTATACCTCACTGAACTGTAACTATTTTTCAATATTTTAATATCTTAATATTGAAATTTTATTGAAAATGAGACATTTTGGTCTGTCCCAAATGTCTCATCCTAATGCTACATCTAAAATCATCATAATTACAAAACCTATTGCAACACCTATTGTTCCAATATTAGAATGTTCTCCTGCTTGTGACTCTGGTATCAATTCTTCAACTACAACATATATCATTGCACCTGCTGCAAATGATAATAAATATGGAAGAATTGGCACTACTGCATTTGTTAGCAATATTGTAATAAGTGCTCCTATTGGTTCAACTATTCCTGATAAAGTCCCGTATAAAAAGGCTTTTGGTTTTGATACACCTTCACTTTTAAGTGGCATTGATATAATTGCTCCTTCTGGAAAATTCTGAATTGCAATTCCAATTGCTAAAGTAAGTGCTCCTGCCATTGTAATTCCTGCATTACCCATTAATGCTCCTGCAAAAATAACACCTACTGCCATCCCTTCTGGTATGTTATGAAGTGTTACTGCTAATAACATCATTGTTGTCTTTTTTAATTTTGATTTTCTTCCTTCTGGCTTTTCACTTTCTAAATGCATATGTGGTATAACACTGTCTAATACAAGTAAAAATACTATTCCTAACAAAAATCCTATTGCAGCTGGAATCCAAGCTATTTTTCCTTGCGATTCTGACATTTCTATTGATGGTATAATTAGTGACCATACTGATGCTGCTATCATTACTCCTGATGCAAATCCTAAAAGTATTTTTTCTATTTTTTTATTCATTTCTTTTTTCATTAAAAACACCATTGCTGAGCCTAATAATGTTCCTAAAAATGGTATTAGTAATCCTATACATAATTGTTTAATATCCATATTAAAATCCTCTTTTCTATAAATATATATTACATTACGAATATCTGCTAGTTTAAATTGTGTTTTATTACTTTGTTAATTTCATTAATCATAATCTGATAAACTTCATCCAATGTATAATTCGTTGAATCTATTTCTATAGCATCTTTAGGCTTAACAAAATTCCCACCATTTATGTCTAAATCATCTCTTATTTTTAAATTTTCTCGTATTTCCTCTATATTTATTTTTTTATTTTGATTCCATAGTCTTTTTACTCTTGTTTCAAAATCAGAGTACAAATAGAACTTAACTTCTGCACTAGGAGCAATTCGTGTTCCTATATCTCTTCCTTCCATAACTGTATCATTTTTTTCAATAAAATCTTTTTGAAAACTTCTAACAAATTCTTTTATTTTAGGGATAGTAGCCCATTTCGTAGAAAATACTGAAATTTGTTCAGTTCTAATTTTTGTTGTTACATCTCTTTTATTTAAATATATCTTATCACTTTCAAAATCAACTTCCATTCCTCTAATATAGTTCAATACCTGTTCAATTTTGTTAATATCTAGTTTGTTTTCTATTATTTGTAATGCTATACATCTATAAATTGCTCCTGTATTAAAATTTTTAAAATTCAATTTATTTGAAATTCTTTTGGCTAAAGTAGATTTACCATTTACGCCTAAGCCATCAATCGTAATTACCATAAACTCACTCCTATTTTATTTTATTTTTGCTTATATTATCATAAAAGCAGCTAATTATCAACTAATTACCTGCCTTTATTTTTACTCAGTCCTTAAAGCAATTACCGGATCTTTTTTACTAGCAATTTTTGCTGGAATTAAACCTGCAATAATTGTTAAAAACATGCTTATAAGAACTAATATAACTCCTGCCATAAATGGAACTGCTGTAACTACTTTAACACCTGTTACTGCATAAATTAATCCATTAATTGGGATTGTTAATAAAACTGTAATTCCTATTCCAATAAGTCCAGATATTAAACCTACTATTAAAGTTTCTGCATTAAATACTCTTGAAATATCTTTTTTAGATGCTCCTATTGCTCTTAATATTCCAATTTCTTTTGTTCTTTCCAATACAGAAATGTATGTTATAATACCTATCATTATAGATGATACTATTAGAGATATTGCAACAAATGCAATTAATACATAACTTATTGTATCTATAATTTGACTTACAGATTTCATCATTGTTCCAACTAAATCTGTGTAGTTTATAGTGTTCTCTTCTTTCCCTTCATCTTTTTGCTTTTGATTATATTCCTCAATAGCTGCTGCAATTTTATCTTTAGCATCAAAGTCTTTTGGATAAATGCTGATAGATGTTGGTGTGTTAATATCTATTGCACCTAATGTTTTTAGATTCTTTTCATAACTTGCATCTTTATTAGATGTGTATGCCTCCATCATTTTTGCTATTTCTTCGCTACTTAACTTACTCATTGCCATTTTTTGTTCAGTTGTTAAATTTTCCATTGTGTATTTTTCATCATCTGTTGGAAATTTCAATCCTGAAAATACATTTGTTTCTGTATCTGATTTTTGCTCTTTAACAATTTCTGCTTCATTTGATTTGTTTATAACATATTCTTTTAACTCTTTTATATATCCTATTCCACTTGTTACTGAACCTGAAGCAACACTTTGCTCATTTTGTTTTATTATGCCTGATATTTTTATACTCTCAGCATTTTGAATTTTTTGTTTCATATAATCTTCATTATCTTCTTGGTTAATCCATAATCCATTTTGTTTTTCATAATAATCTGAATTTATTAATAATTTAAATTCCAAGTTTAATAAATCTTCATAACTATATGATGTCTGCTCTGCTTCATTTTCTATTTTTTCTCCATTTTCTACTGCTTTCCATTTATCTTTTAGTTCTTTTTGGTCTTTTAATCCAAGTGAATATAATGTATAGTCATCTATTTTTCCATCTTCTCTTAATATTAAAACAACTTCATTATATTGTGTTGGCCAACTACCTTCTAGTAAATCGAATTGAGTTTTTAATAATTCTTGGTTATCCAACATTTCTACAAAAATATCTGTATTTGTCATCATCGAACTTCCAAACATAGCTGCTACTGAAGAATTATCTCTTGCCTCCATCATGTCTCCCATTCCAAATGCATCCATTACTGTACTTGGGTTTACTCTAACAATTCCGTCTTCTGTATTTTCTTTATATAAATTGATGTTTAAATCATATCCATAGCTTATACTATTGCTATTATTCGCTATTTCATTATTTCCTGCATCTATATATTTTTTTAATTCTGTCAAATTATTATTTTCTTTTTTATTAGAAAGTGTTGTTATCATTTCATCCATAACATCTTTTGAGTATGCTCTTTTTTCCTCTTGATTTTCAGTATTCTCTTCTGATGTTCCAACCATTGATTCCATCATACTAGAAATATCTATTGTTGACTCTTCTATTGTTATTGGATAAGATGATAATGTGTCTTCTTCAACTTTATTAATATAGTTTTGCACACCTGTTGATATTGCTAAGATTAGTGCTATTCCTATTATTCCTATACTTCCTGCAAAAGATGTTAAAATTGTTCTACCTTTTTTAGTCATTAAGTTATTTAAACTTAGTCTTAATGCTGTAAAGAATTTCATTGATGTTGCTCTTTTTTTGCCATCATCTTGTTTTGTTTCTTTATTTTCTCCTGATTTTATTGGATTTGAGTCATCTGTGATTTTTCCATCTAGTATTTTTATAATTCTACTAGAATATTTTTCAGCAAGTTCTGGATTATGTGTAACCATTATTATTAATTTGTCTTTTGATATTTTCTTTAATATTTCCATTACTTGCACACTTGTTTTTGTGTCCAAAGCTCCTGTTGGTTCATCTGCTAAAATTATATCTGGATTATTTACCAAAGCCCTTGCTATTGCAACTCTTTGCATTTGGCCACCAGATAATTGGTTTGGCTTTTTATGTATTTGTTCTTTTAGTCCAACATCTTCTAATGCCTTTATTGCCATTTCTCTTCTTTCTTTTCTTGATACCCCTGATATTGTTAATGCAAGTTCTACATTTGAAAGTACTGTTTGATGTCCAATTAGATTGTAGCTTTGGAATACAAATCCTACTGAATAGTTTCTATATGCATCCCAGTCTCTATCTTTGAAATCTTTTGTTGATTTTCCATTTATGATTAAATCTCCTGATGTATATCTGTCTAATCCTCCTATTATGTTTAATAGTGTTGTTTTTCCGCATCCACTTTGTCCTAGAATTGATACAAATTCTGATTCTCTAAATTCTAGGTTTATTCCTTTTAGTGCTTCTACTTTTTCATTTCCACTTATGTAGGCTTTTTTTATATTTTTTAATTTTAACATATTTCCTCCCTTTCGCTTCACTTCGTCCCGCTCATCATAAATTAAAAATTAGATAATTAATTATATTATGTTTTTGTGTCCAAACTGTGAAAATGTTATTAAAAAAGTGGTATTTTTGTTTAATACCACTCTTTTATGTCAGGAAATTTTAGGTGGATTATTTATTTAAAATAATTTCTTCATATTTTTCAAAATTTGGTTCATATGTCTTTAACATATTTATAAATCCTTTTGAATGTGTTTTATATTTCAAATGGCAATATTGATGTAATACTATATAATCAATTACATTTCTATCATATTTTACTATTTCAGGATTTATTGTTATTTTTTTATCTTCACATTTTCCTAATGCATTTTTGATTTTTTTAATTTCATAATCCTCTGGTGCAAATCCTAATAATATTCTTGTTTTTTCCATTGCTCTTTCTACTTCTACTTTTGCAATTTGTTCATACATTTTATCTATTGCCATGTCTAGTATTTTTTCATTGTTTGCTTTTTTATATTTGTTTGGTAGTGATATTTTTATTAATTTATCTTCTACATCTAGCTCTGCACATTTTACATTTTTGTATACTATTTTTACTTTGTAGTCTGTTCCTAATAAAGGCACTGGGTGTCTTTCAGCTGTTTCTTCTATTGTTATTTTTAGGTTTATTTTCTTTGTCATTATTCTCATTTCATATCACTCCTTACAAATTCTTGTTTTACAAAATCTTGTTCGTTTTGTTGTACCTATTTTATATTTTATTTTTCATTTTGTCAATACTTTTTTATAAATTTTTCAAAATTTTTGTTCGTATTTGTTTAAAGCCTGTAAAATGCTTAAAAGACAGGATTTTTTTAAATTCCTGTCTTTTATTTTTTATCATATATAACTTAAGCCTTCATTGCTTCTTCAACTGCAACTGCTACTGCAACTGAAGCTCCAACCATTGGGTTATTTCCCATTCCGATTAATCCCATCATTTCAACATGTGCTGGAACTGATGAACTTCCTGCAAATTGTGCATCTGAGTGCATTCTTCCCATTGTATCTGTCATACCATAAGAAGCTGGTCCAGCTGCCATATTATCTGGATGTAATGTTCTTCCTGTTCCTCCACCTGAAGCAACTGAAAAGTATTTTTTACCTGCTTCAATTCTTTCTTTTTTGTATGTACCTGCTACTGGGTGTTGGAATCTTGTTGGGTTTGTTGAGTTTCCTGTAATTGAAACATCAACATCTTCCATCCACATAATTGCTACACCTTCTCTAACATCATTTGCTCCGTAGCATCTAACTTTTGCTCTTTCTCCATCTGAATATGCAATTTCTTCAACTACATTTACTTTTCCTGTGAAGAAATCAAAGTCTGTTTTTACATATGTAAATCCATTTATTCTTGATATTACTTGTGCTGCATCTTTTCCAAGTCCATTTAAGATTACTCTTAATGGTTCTTTTCTAACTTTGTTTGCAGATTTTGCTATACCGATAGCTCCTTCTGCTGCTGCAAAGCTTTCATGTCCTGCTAAAAATGCAAAACATTTTGTATCTTCTGATAATAGCATTGATGCTAAATTTCCATGTCCTAATCCAACTTTTCTATCATCTGCAACTGAACCTGGAATACAGAATGCTTGTAATCCTTCTCCTATTGCTTTTGCTGCATCAGCAGCTTTTGTGCATCCTTTTTTAATCGCTATTGCTGCACCTAAAGTATAAGCCCAAGCTGCATTTTCAAAGCATATTGGTTGTACTCCTTTTACTATTTCATATGGATTAAATCCTTTGTCTGTGCATATTTTTAATGCATCTTCGAAATCTTTTATTCCGTATTTTTCCATTACTGGTTTTATTTGGTCTATTCTTCTTTCATAACTTTCAAATGTTACTGCCATTTAATTTTCCTCCTTATTATATATGTTTCATATTTCTTTTTTACATCTGTCCCAAAATGAACATGTGGTACAAAATGGACAAAAATGTCCATTTGAGAAACGTCCCCAAAAGGACATTACTCTTCACGTGGGTCAATTTTCTTAACCGCTTCATCAAATCTTCCATATGTACCAGAAGCTTTTTCGATTGCTTCTTTAGGATCAATTCCTTTTTTAATATTATCCATCATTTTTCCTAAATGAACATATTTATAACCAATAATTTGGTCATCTTTATCTAATCCTAATTCTACTATGTAACCTTCTGCTAAATTTAAGTATCTTGGTCCTTTTAATGAGCTAGAATAAATTGTTCCAACTTGACTTGTATGTCCTTTTCCTAAATCTTCAAGTCCAGCTCCTACTGGAAGTCCTCCTTCTGAGAATGCTGTTTGTGTTCTTCCATATACTATTTGTAAGAATAATTCTCTCATAGCAGTATTTATAGCATCACATACTAAATCTGTATTTAATGCTTCTAATATTGTTTTTCCTGTTAATATTTCTCCTGCCATAGCTGCAGAGTGTGTCATTCCTGAACATCCTATTGTTTCTATTAATGCTTCTTGGATTATACCATCCTTTACATTTAATGTTAATTTACATGCTCCTTGTTGTGGTGCACACCATCCTATACCATGTGTTAATCCTGATATATCTTTTATTTCCTTTGCTTTAACCCATTTTCCTTCTTCTGGAATTGGTGCTGGTCCATGGTTTACCCCTTTTGCAACTGTGCACATTCCTTCTAATTCTTTTGAATAAATCATCTTTTTTTGCTCCTTTCAATACTTTGTATTTTTTTATATATTGTATTTAGAATTTCTTCTAAAATTTAATAACTTATGTTGTTGGAGGTTAGAGTTTGGAGGTTGGATTTCTAACCTCTAACATCTAACTTCTAACCTCTTTTATCCGTTACAATAATCTGATTTCTCACTTTTTCATCCTTTGTTGCAACATACTCTATTTTTTGTTCTGATGAATAAGTTTCTGTGTCATAATCTACTATATTTTTAATATTTTTTATGTATATTCCCTCTTCATATCTTTCTCTTCTTCTAACCACTTTTTCTCCAAGTAAATATCTTTCTATTATTGCTTTTTCTTTTTTATTAAGTTGTTCTTCTTTAATTCCTAGATAATTGTACCTCCATATTATATGTCTTTCATAACTTGAAAATTTTGATTTACTTAAATCTTCGTAATCATATTCAACTTTAAACTGTGTTCCTTCAATTATTATTGTAAGATTAGTCCATGTTGGTACAAGCTCTATTTTTTTAAATTCTTCTCTTAATTCAACTATTTTTTGATATAGGATATTTACTAATTTTAGATATTCTTTTTCATCTAAATTGAATTTTTGTGGTATTTCATAGACATTAACAGGGTTCTTCTTAAATATTCCTTTTGGAATATAGTAGAAGAATAATTCCCCTGTTGTATGTCCATCTATTAAGTCAGATACTGAAGCATATAAATACATTTTATCCCATTTTTCTGGTATCATATAAAATATTCTTCTTTGAATATCTTCATACATCTCTTTTATTTTCTTCGTATGTTTTAACATATTTACCCCTATTCTTTGACTAACAAGCTCTCTCCTGTCATTTCTTCAGGTTTTTCTATACTCATTAAGTCAAGCATTGTTGGTGCTAAATCTGCTAATTTTCCATTTTCTTTTAATTTGATATCTTTATTTTCTGTTATTAAGATTATTGGCACTGGATTTGTTGTATGTGCAGTATGTGGTTCTCCTGTTTTGTAGTCTATCATTTGTTCTGCATTTCCATGGTCTGCTGTTATTATTAGATTTCCTTTTTTCTCTTCTATTATTTTTACAACTCTTCCTACGCATTCATCTACTGTTTCTACTGCTTTGATTGCAGCTTGTAGGCTTCCTGTGTGTCCTACCATGTCTGTATTTGCATAGTTCAATATTACTACATCATATTTATCATTTTCTAGTGCTTCACATACTTTATCTGTTACTTCATATGCACTCATTTCTGGTTTTAAATCATATGTTTCTACTTTTGGAGATGGTACTAATATTCTATCTTCTCCTGGGTATTGTTTTTCTTCTCCGCCATTAAAGAAAAATGTTACATGTGCATATTTTTCTGTTTCAGCAATTCTTAATTGTGTTAAATTGTGGTTAGATACTACTTCTCCAAATGTATTGTTTAAACCTTCTTTTTTGAATGCTATATGAACATTTGGCATTGTTTCATCATAGTTTGTGAAACATACATAGTATAAGTTCATTTTCTTTGTTTCGAATTCATTAAATTCTGGATCTACTAAAGCTCTTGTTATTTCTCTTGCTCTATCTGGTCTAAAGTTGAAGAATATTACAGAGTCATTTTCTTCTATTTTTGCAACTGGTTCGTTTCCGTTACAAATTACAGTTGGTTCTACAAATTCATCAAATACTTCTTTTTGATATGAATCTTCTATTGCTTTTATTGCGTCTCCTGCTTTTATTCCTTCTCCTTTTACTAAAGCATCATAACATTTTTGAACTCTTTGCCATCTTTTGTCTCTGTCCATTGCGTAAAATCTTCCTGAAAGTGTGGCTATTTTTCCAATTCCTTTTTCTTTCATTTTTTCTTGCAATTCAGATACATAGCTTTCAGCTGATGCTGGTGGTGTATCTCTTCCATCTAAAAAGCAATGTACATATACATCTTCAAAATCTCTTCTTTTCGCCATTTCTAATAATCCATATAAATGTCTTATGTGGCTATGAACTCCGCCATCTGATACTAGTCCTAAAATGTGCAATTTAGAATTGTGTTTTTTACAATTTTCTATTGCTGCTATAAATTCTGGATTACTAAAAAAGTCTCCATCTTCTATAGATTTTGTTATTCTTGTTAATTCTTGATATACTATTCTTCCTGCTCCTATATTTGTGTGTCCTACTTCTGAATTTCCCATTTGTCCTTCTGGTAATCCTACATGTAGTCCACTTGTAAATATGTCTGTGCTAGGATATTTTTTCATTAGTTTATCAATATTAGGTGTTTTAGCTAATTTTATTGCATTTCCATCTTTGTTTTTGTTGTCGCCAAATCCATCTAATATCATTAGCATTGTTACTTTGTTTTTCATTGTTTATACCTTCCTTTTGTTTAATAATGTAGAGTAGCTATGCGTTTACTATTTTTGCAAATTCATCTGGTTTTAAACTTGCTCCACCAACTAAGCCCCCATCTATATCTGACATTTCAAATAATTCTTTGGCATTTGTTGATTTTACGCTACCGCCATATTGTATTATAACTCCATTTCCTACCATTTGTCCATATATTTGACAAATTTTATCACGAATTGATTTTATTGCATCATTTGCTTGTTCAGAAGTAGCTGTTTTTCCAGTTCCTATTGCCCATATTGGTTCATATGCTATTATTGTATTTTGTACTTGTTCTTCTGTTAAGCCTTGTAATGCTAGTTCTGTTTGTTTCGTAATTATTTCTTCTGTTTGATTTGCTTCTCTTTGTTCTAGAGTTTCTCCAACACATACTATTGGTTTCAATTCATTTGCAAATGCTGCTTTTATTTTTTTATTTACAGTTTTATCTGTTTCGTTAAAGTATTGTCTTCTTTCAGAGTGTCCTATTATAACATATTCAACTCCTATTGATTTTAGCATTTTTCCTGATACTTCTCCTGTATATGCTCCTGTTTCTTCAAAGTGCATATTTTGTGCTCCTATTTTTATGTTTGTTCCTTGTGCTGTTAATAGTGCATAAAATAAATCTGTATAAGGTACACAAAGTATTACTTCATTTTCTGTATCTTTAACAAGTGGTGCTAATTTGTCTATAAAGTCTATTGCTTCGTTTGGAAGCATATTCATTTTCCAGTTTCCTGCAATTACTTTCTTTTTCATAATTTTTTCCTCGATTCTAATTATTTTTTAATTTTTAGAATAAATATATATTTTGTTGGAGGTTAGAGGTTAGAGGTTGGAAATCAAAAATAGTATATTTACTATCTGACCCCTTACATCTAACATCTAACTTCTAACTTCTATTTGTCTTGTAAACATTCAATTCCTGGTAATTTTTTACCTTCTAAAAATTCAAGTGATGCTCCACCACCTGTAGAAATGTGTGTCATTTTATCAGCTAATCCTGCTTTTTCTACTGCTGCTCCTGAATCTCCTCCACCTATTATTGTTGTTGCATCTAATTCTGATAGAGCTTTTGCTATTTCATTTGTTCCAATTGCAAATTGGTCAAATTCAAATAATCCTAGTGGTCCATTCCAGATTACTGTTTTTGCATTTTTCAATTCTTCTTTGAACATTTCTATTGTTTTTTCTCCTATGTCAAATCCTTCCCATTCATCTGGTATTTCTGTCCATGCAACTGTTTTGCTTTCTGTATCTGGTTTAAATTCTTTTCCTACTTTTGTATCTACTGGTAATAATAATTTAACACCTTTTTGTTTTGCTTTTTCCATAGCTTCTAATGCTAAATCAACTTTGTCTACTTCACATAGTGAATTTCCTACATTATATCCTTGTGCTTTAAAGAATGTATATGCCATTCCTCCACCTATCATTAATGTATCTACTTTGTCTAATAAGCTATCAATTACACCTATTTTATCAGATACTTTTGCTCCTCCAAGTATTGCCATAAATGGTCTTTCTGGGTTATTTATTGCGTTTCCTAATACCGTCAATTCTTTTTCTATTAAAAATCCTGATACTGCTGGTAAATATGTTGCTATTCCTGCTGTTGATGCATGTGCTCTATGTGCTGCTCCAAATGCATCATTTACAAATATTTCTGCCATAGATGCTAATTTTTTTGCAAATTCTGGGTCATTGTCTGTTTCTTCTCTGTGGAATCTTACATTTTCAAGAAGCATTATTTCTCCTTCTTTTAAATTTGCTGCTTTTGATGTTGCATCTTCTCCTATTACATCATTTGCCATTATTACTTCTTCACCTAATAATCTTGATAATTCTTTAGCCACTGGTTTTAATGAAAATTCTGGCTTTACTTCTCCTTTTGGTCTTCCTAAATGTGATGCTAATATTATTTTGCAGTTTTGTTCTAATAAGTATTTTATTGTTGGTAATGCTGCTACTATTCTTGTGTTGTCTGTTATGTTTTGTTCTTTGTCCATTGGTACATTAAAGTCACATCTTACAAATACTTTCTTTCCTTTTAAATCAATGTCTTTTACTGTTTTTTTATTCATATTTTTTTCCTCCTAAAATAAATTTTGGTATTTTTTATAGTATTTACCTTTTTCTTTAAGACAATACAATTTTATAACAAAAAAGAACACTTTTCAAGTGTTCTTTTGGATTTTTAATATTTATTATTTTATTGCAATATACTTTTCGTTTTTTTATTATCTTTTGATTAACATAATGTACTAGATGCTAAAGCCAGAGGCAACCCCACCAGAGTTACTAGCAGTGCTATAGCCACATTTACCACTCGCGTACACAACGCAGAAATCGCTGCTATAACCGCAATAAGGTGAACGAAGCCACCACAACGATGATTTATTTGTATAATTACTATTTGAATTGCATAATGTACTTCCTAATGTTGTTTTATAATATTTATATTGACTTCCCTCTGTTGCTGTTGCAAATCCTCTCGTTACTCCTCCATTATATCCATTATCCCATATTTCTCCGCAGGATAATAGCCATAAATAATCACTACTTGTTGATTTTGAAGTACTGTTATATGTTGGTATAAACTCTTTTTGTACTTGTTTTATTTTTTCTTTTATACTTAAGCTATTATATGTTGTGCTATTTAATGTACTTCTTAATGCACTTGATCCCCAGCCTCCTGAATTTGTATTGCTACTATTCATTGATGCTGATGTTAAGAAGTCTACATATTCAAAACTTATTCCTGCTTTTCCTGTCGCTGTCACTGTTCCATATGCTGTAGATGTTGTTAATGTATCGTGGTTAAATCCTAATATTCTTACTGTTTTACTATCTACTGTTGCTGTATCTCCTACTCCTAATGTATTTGTCACTCCATTTAATTTTACATTTACTTCTAGTGTATCATTTGTTATTGATGAATTATTTGATATCATTTGAGCTATACTAGATAATTCATCCCAACTATATGTTATTGCTGTTGCTGTATGTGTTGTTGCTGTTGATGGTGATACAGTAATTGGTATTTTTAATGTTGTTTGTTCTGCTGTTATTTCTTTTGTTTGTCCATTTTTTGTTGCTACTATTTTTATTATATATTTTGTA
>CAMCQH010000022.1 GCA_945877035.1 uncultured Clostridium sp.
GGGTATAGTGTCAATGGTAGCACATCGGTCTCCAAAACCGCCTGTGAGGGTTCGAATCCTTCTACCCCTGCCATTAAAAATTAAATATATTACGATGAAAAAGAAAAAATGCTGTAAATTTTATTTTAGAGAGCAAGTAGAATGCTGAAATACTTGTAATAAAATAAGCATGGGGAGCTTTGGAGTAATAAAAAAATTAAGGTGCTTAAAGTTTAAATTTAAAAGAATTTAAGCTTTAGGAATTAGGGTGGAAACGCGGAACTAAACTTTCGTCCCTAGCTATATGCTAGGAATGAGAGTTTTTTTGATTTCTAGCAATTCTTAAAAGTTGTCAAAAGAGACGTCCTTTTTTGACAATTTTCAAAAAATAAAAAGTTGTCAAAAAGGGGCGTCCCCTTTGACAAGAGGAGGAATTTTTATGTTAAAATCAATGGACACATTAGTTGCATTATGCAAAAACAGAGGATTTATATATCCTGGATCAGAAATTTATGGAGGATTAGCAAACACTTGGGATTATGGACCACTAGGAAATGAATTAAAAAATAATGTAAAAGCAGCATGGAGAAAAAAATTCATACAAGAACAACAAAATATTGTAGGATTAGATGCTGCAATATTAATGAACCCAGAAACTTGGGTTGCATCAGGACACGTAGGAGGATTTTCAGACCCATTAATAGACTGTAAAGAATGTAAAACAAGACACAGAGCAGATAAATTAATAGAAGAATGGGCACATGAAAACGGAAAAGACATGATAGCAGATGGTATGTCAGATAAAGAATTAATTGACTTTATAAACGAAAACAAAATACCATGTCCAACATGTGGAAAAACAAATTTTACAGACATAAGAAAATTTAATTTAATGTTCAAAACATTCCAAGGTGTAACAGAAGACACAACATCAACAGTATATTTAAGACCAGAAACAGCACAAGGAATATTTGTAGATTTTAAAAATGTTTTACGTACATCAAGAAAGAAAATGCCAATGGGTATAGCTCAAATAGGTAAAGCATTTAGAAATGAAATAACACCAGGAAACTTCACATTTAGAACAAGAGAATTTGAACAAATGGAACTTGAATTTTTCTGCAAACCAGGAACAGATTTAGAATGGCATAAATATTGGAAAGATTATTGTGAAAACTGGTTATTAAATTTAGGAATGAAAAAAGAAAATATCAGATTAAGAGACCATTCACCAGAAGAATTAGTATTTTATAGTAAAGCAACAACAGACATAGAATTTGCATTCCCATTTGGATGGGGAGAATTATGGGGAATTGCTGATAGAACAGATTATGATTTAACACAACATATGAATCACTCAAAACAAGACTTATCATACCAAGACCCAGAAACCAACGAAAAATATGTACCATATGTTATAGAACCATCATTAGGAGCAGATAGAGTTGTTTTAGCATTTTTATGCAACGCATATGATGAAGAAGAAATTTCAGAAGGAGATACAAGAGTTGTACTACACTTACACCCAGCTTTAGCTCCATACAAAGTTGCAGTACTTCCATTATCAAAAAAATTATCAGAAAAATCACAAGAAGTATATGCAAAATTATCTAAGAAATTTATGTGTGATTATGATGAAGCAGGAAGCATAGGAAAACGTTATAGAAGAGAAGACGAAATAGGAACACCTTATTGTGTAACTGTTGATTTCGATACTTTAGAAGATGAGTCAGTTACTATAAGAGATAGAGATACAATGGAACAAGTTAGAGTTAAAATTGATGAGTTAGAAAACTGGATTACAAAAAAAGTCGAATTTTAGTAGACTTTTTTGCAAAATATTGATATAATGCCTTCATAAAATCTTTGTTTAAGGAGGGCACATTAGATGATTAGCGTAATGGAAGATCGGATGACAGGTTTTGCATTTCATCCTAAATTTGAAAAAATTAATGGGAAGAAAGTAATGAAAAGCTTGGAAATTGAATTCTTAGAGACAGGAAGGGAGATAGATAAAAAAACTATTGAGAATATCAATGAAAAAGAGCTTGACAAATTACAGGAGCAATTGCTGTATTCTGTGATAATGAATTTAGGTATTGAATTAAGCCGTAATGAAGCTAAAAGACTCTCAAAAATAGCTAAAAAACTGAAAGTAACAAATATGTTCAAAATTTGCATCATAAGTGAACATGAAGATGGAACAATGGACATAAAAATAGAGTTTATAAAGAGTGGCTATTTTTGTAATGAATTTGCTTATATCGAAAATATATCTAAATCAGATTTAAAACAGATAGAAGATATACTTTCTGATAACACAGAAAACAACCTGAAGTGTACTAGACAGTGTGAGGCTACTACTTATCGTGATTCGTTAATGGTAATTTATCAAAAAATAAACAAATGAGCCCAGCAGGTCAATGAGTTTTTTTCATTGACCTGCTTTAATCTAAAATAATCTTTAATTAAACAAATCTTTCTCATACAAATCTTCTACATAAACATCTTTTTCTTCAAAATTATCAACAAAACCAACTTTAGCCATGTCATTAGAATCATTAATACCTTGAATCCAAACAGGTCTATCATCATAAAAAACATCACATTTTTCTTTATTATTTAAAATAGAATGAACTCTTTGTAAATCCATAATACATCAACTCCTTTATATAATAAAATTATATCCATAATAAAAATAAATATAACTAAAAAACATAAAATACCTAACTATAAATAATAAATAAACATAAAATGTTGCAATAATTAGAAAAATATGGTATAATGTTTAGTAGGTGATGTAAATGGAAAATTATGAAGATATTGATATCAAAAGAATTTTAGAAATAATCTTCTCTAAAAAAATATTTATAATATTAATATTGTTATTAAGTATAACACTAGGTTATGTTTATTCATATTATTACAAACAACCAGAATACAAGTCATCTGTAACAATATTATTAGTTGCGGATGAAAATAAAGTAAATAAAGAAGTAACACAAACAGACTTAAATATAAACTCAAGTCTGATATCAACATATAGTAGCATAGCAAAAAGTACAAATGTTGTGCAAAAAACAATAAATAATTTAGGATTAGATATGAGTGCTGTAAAATTACAAAAAAGTATAGAAGCAACACAAATAGACAAAACACAATTCTTAAAAATAACTGTAAAAAATGGTAATCCTGAAACAGCAAAAAACATAGCAAACGAATTAGCAAAAGTATTTACTGAACAAATAAAAGATATATATAATCTAGAAAACATAAGCATAGTAGATGAGGCAGAAGTAGAAAATACACCATTTAACATAAATCATGCTAAAGATATGATAATATTTGCATGTGCAGGAATATTTGTATCAGCAATATTAGTAATGGCAATATATATTTTAGATGATACTATAAAAGATGAAAAACAAATAGAAAGAAACGTCAAATTACAAAGTTTAGGAAGATTACCAATAGACAAAGACAAAAATGAATTAATAATAGAAAATAACCCTAAATCACATATTGTAGAAAGCATAAAAACAATAAGAACAAATATATTATATGCAAACAATAAAAAGACAATATTGATAACAAGTAGTAGACCAAATGAAGGAAAAAGCTGGATAATAAACAATTTAGCCGTAGCATTTGCACAAACTGGTAAAAAAGTTATTTTAGTAGATACAGATTTAAGAAAAGAAAATAATAGAAATGAAATATTTAATGTAGAAAAAGGTGAAGGTTTATCAGATTTTATTAAAGAAATCTCAGAAGATAAATTAGAAAACTTATCAAAATCTAAAAAATACATTAAAGAAACAAAAATACCAAACTTACATATGTTACAAAATGGAACAATACCACCTAACCCAGCAGAATTAATATCATCTGAAAATATGAAAAGACTATTAGATTTATTAAAAAGTATGTATGATGTAGTTCTATTAGATGGTACACCATGTATGGTAGTAGCGGACAGTATAGCTCTTTCATCAATGGTAGATAGTACAATTTTAATAGCAGAAAGTAAAAAAACAAAAACAAATGATTTGAAAAAGACAAAAAAATTAATAGAAGATGTTAATGGAAAAATTTTAGGTGTAATTACAAATAAAGCTGAAATACAAAGTGGAAAATATTACGGAAAAAAATATGGTTATTATTATGGAAGTGAAGCTAAAGAATTAGGAAAACTAGAAGAAAAACAAAATCCGGTTTCACTAGAAGAAGTTATAAAAATAGCAGAAGAAAACATAAAAGAAGAACTTTTAAATAAAGAAGAAATTATAGAAGAAGAGAATAATATATCAGAAGAAAATCAAGATGTAAATTATGAAATAAAAAATGTAAAGAACGAGATATTAAATGAAATCAAAAAATTAAAAAATATTTTCACTCAGCTAAAAACAGATTCTACAAAAAAACAAATATATGCTATAAATAATGAAATAAACAATTTAAAAGAAACTCAGGTTAATAATAATAAAGAATTATTAGAAAAAATTGAAAGCATAAAAGAAACGCAAAATAATAGTAATAAACAATTAGTAGAAAAAATAGAAAATATTAAAGAGACACAAAATGATAGCCATAAGCAACTAGCAGAAAGAATAGAGAATATAAATTACGATGAAAAATTTGAGCAAATTAATAATGAGTTAAAAAATAATAAAGAAGAATATGCAAAAACAGTTGAAGATATAAATAATAAATTAATGAACAATAAAGAAGAATATGCCAAAACAGTTGAAGAAATAAACAACAAGTTAATAAACAATAAAGAAGAGTATGTAAAAACAGTAGAGGATATAAACAACAGATTAATAAATGATAGGGAAGAATATGCTCAAATAATAGAAGATATAAAAGTAAAAGATGATGAAAATCTAACAGCAATAATTCAACAATTTATATTAGAAATAAATAACTTAAAAGGAGAAATTAAAGAGTTAAAAGAAACTCAAGCTAATAATAATTCTGAAATATTAGAGAAAATAGAAAAGGTAAACTTCGAAGAAAAATTAGCTGAAATAAATGAAAAAATAGAAAATATTAATTATGATGAAAAATTAACAGAAATTAATAATAAAATACAAGAAAATGAAACAAGAAATGTAAATAATATCATCAGTTTTGAATCATTAAAAGAGAAAAGAAAAGCAAACAAAAAAGTATTTAAAACAAATGAAAGCATTAGTTATGAGGATTTAGAGAGATTGTCAACATGTATTATAGATTTAAGTGGAGAATTGACATCTGATGAGGCAATTAGTAATTAAAATATCTGTATTAAATAATGTATGCCGCTATTAGTGAATGATATCAACTAATAGTGGCTACTTATATTTTTAGTATTAGTTTGTAAAAAGAAAATTATTAATATTACAAATATATTACAAAATAATTACAGAAATATTATAATTTTTAAAAGTATTGAATAATATCTCAAAATGAGATATTATTATTTGTAGATATAAAAAATTCAAAGGAGGAATATAATAATGATTAGAGGAAAAAAATTAAGGGAGCAAGGTATAACGCTTGTGGCATTAGTAGTTACTATTATATTATTACTCATATTAGCAGGAATATCAATACAGGCAATAACAAATACGGGAATATTTGCACAAGCAGAAAATGCAAAAAGAGCATCAGAGATAGCAAGCATAAAGGAAAAAATATCATTGGATATTTATGAAAAACAATTAGAACCACCCGTAGGAAGTATAACAGATGTAGAATTAGAAACAATATTAGGAAAGTATGGAACAGTAAATAAGGGAGAAGATGGAAAAATAAAAGGAATAACAACAGAAGATGGATATGAAATATTACTAAAAGATATCTATGAAGGAGGAACAACAGAAGAACCATTAGAAATAACAGTAGAAAATATAATCAGTACAACAAATTCAATAACAGTAAAAATAACAACAACAGGAAATAAAGGTGGAACGTTAGAAATTTATAAAAAAACAGAAGCTGATGCAGAATATACTTTAGAAAAAACAGCAACAGGAGAAGAAGCAATAGGATTAGAATATACAATAGAAAATCTAGAACAAGATACAAAATATATAATAAAAATAGTAGCAACAAAAAATGGACAAACAAAAGAAGTAACGGCAGAACAAACAACATTAAAAATACCAATTACTGTAGCACCATCACCAGCAACAACACACACAGCCAAGGCTATAAGATATAATTGGGATGAACTATCAACCATAGCAAAAATGATATCAAATAATTCATCAATAGGAAATGATACATTAGAAGTAAATGTAAAATTAAATGAAGTAGATAATACATTAGGAGTAGGAGATACAGCAACAGTAGATAGTAAAACAGTAAGAATATTAGGATTTAACCACGATACATTAACAACATCTACAGCATATGGTTCAACAACAGCCACAGGAAAGGCAGGAATAAGTTTTGAATACGTAACATTTTTAACAACATCATATATGGATAAAAACGTGAATAATACAAATAGCTGGGGTGCATGTGAATTAAGAAGTAAATTAAATAGTACAACATATACTAGCTTAAGTATAAAAAATAAAATAAAACAAGTACAAAAAGAATTTATACAAACATATAATAATGTGAATTCTAAAACATACAGTAGTGATTATTTATGGTTATTATCATGTGGAGAAATATGGAACAATGGATATAATGGAGGAGTAACAAGAGGAAATGCAATAGCAACAGAAGGAAGTCAGTATAAATATTATAAAACAACATTAGGAAGTACCACATATAGTTCTAGCACAAACGTAACTAAAAAACCTAACACAAGCAGTCCTTCATACTGGTGGCTTCGCTCACCTGTTTTCGCCAATAGTAGTTATTTCTGCTATGTGCATTCGCAGGGCTATAGCAGCATTAACGCTGCTAGCGACTCTTCTGGGGTGGCCCCTGGCTTTAGTATCTAATATCTTATGTTGACTAAATAATAAAAAGCCGAAAAGTATATTGTGGATTAAGTGCTCTCCTTCGAAATGAATTTTCGAAGGAGAGCAAAATTTTCAAAAGAAAATTTAAAAAGTAAAATATAACCTATAAATAAAAATAAAAAATATTTGAGAGTACTTGACAGAACAGGAAAAAAATGATAAAATTAGTAACTGTAATCCGCGTAGTCAAGGTACATAAAAACTAATCAAATTTAGTTACCTTTTTGGGGATTAGCGAGTATACAAATAAGGGAGGTGCATTTTAAATGTACGCAGTAATTGAAAGTTGTGGAAAACAATACAAAGTAGCAGAAGGAGATGTAGTATTTTTCGAAAAACTAGATGCTGAAGAAGGAAAAAAAGTTACTTTTGACAAAGTAATATTAGTATCAGAAGAAGGAAAAGTACAAGTTGGAAATCCTTATGTTAAAGGTGTAAAAGTTGAAGGTAAAGTAGTTTCACACGGTAAAGGTAAAAAAATCATTGTTTTCAAAATGAAAGCTAAAAAGAATTACAGAAGAAAACAAGGACATAGACAACCATATACTAAAGTTGAAATAACTTCTATCAAAACAGCTGCAAAAAAAGCAGAAGCAAAAGCTGAAGAAAAAGTAGAAGCTTAATTCTACATATAATTAATTAAAAAAGATTTTAATTAAGAGAAAATATATAAAAATTAAACCGAGGGGAGTGAGATAAATGGCTCATAAAAAAGGTCAAGGTAGTTCACACAATGGTCGTGAGAGTGAATCAAAACGTCTTGGAGTAAAAAGAGCGGATGGACAATTTGTTTTAGCTGGTAACATATTAGTTAGACAAAGAGGAACAAGAGTATATCCAGGTGTTAATGTAAAAAAAGGTAGCGATGATACATTATATGCAGTAGTAGATGGTACTGTAAAATTTGAAAGAAAAGGTAGAGACAAAAAACAAGTAAGTGTTTACCCAGTAGAAGCATAATTTAAAAATAATCGTAAAAGTAAAAATGATTTTACTTTTGCGATTATTTTTTTTTATAAAATTTTAAAAATATATTTACATTTTTTTAAATTTTGTATACAATATAGCAAGTAAAAAAATGTCAAAAAACAAAAGAAAATAGTCGCAATGAGCTAGCAAAGTATAAGATTTGGCATCCAAAAATTTCAAAGAAATTTTTGGATGACGATGAACGAGCGAAGCGAGAGAAAGGAAGCAAAAAAGATGAAAATTTTAATGTTAACATGGGAATATCCACCAAGAGTAGTAGGAGGAATATCAAGAGTTGTATATGATTTATCAAGAACATTATTAAAAGATGGTCATGAGGTAACAGTTGTCACATATAAAGAAGGAGATGCACCAGATTTTGAAGATGACAAAGGTGTAAAAGTATATAGAGTTGGAAATTATATGATAAATTCAAACAATTTTATAGACTGGATAATGCAAATGAATTTTAATTTAATTTCAAAAGCAAATGAAATCATAGCAAATGAAGGAAAATTTGATGTTATACACGCACATGACTGGCTAGTAGCATATGCAGCTAAAACATTAAAAGACTCATATAATATTCCAATAGTAGCAACAATACATGCAACAGAAGCAGGAAGAAATAGTGGAATACATGATGAAACACAAAGATATATAAATGACACAGAATGGATGTTAACATATGAAGCATCAGAAGTAATAGTAAATAGTAATTATATGAAAGGTGAATTGCAAAGACTATTTGGATTACCATATGAAAAAATCAATGTAATACCAAATGGTGTAAATATGAATCTATTTAATGGAATAGAAAGAGATTACAATTTTAGAAGAAAATTCGCAATGGACAATGAAAAAATAATATTATTTATGGGAAGATTAGTATATGAAAAAGGTATACAACATTTAATAGCAGCAATGCCCAAAATCCTAAATGGATATCATGATACAAAACTTGTAATATGTGGAAAAGGCGGAATGATAGACGAGTTAAAAGCACAAGTAAAAGCACTTGGAATATCACAAAAAGTATATTTTGCAGGATATATGCAAGGAAAAGATGTACAAAAAATGTATAAAGCAGCAGATATATCAGTATTCCCAAGTACATATGAACCATTTGGAATAGTAGCCTTAGAAGCAATGTTATCAGAAAATCCAGTAGTAGTATCAGACATAGGAGGACTAAATGAAATAGTACAACATAAAGAAAATGGAATGAAAACATACTGCGGAAACCCAAACTCAATAGCAGATGCAATATTAGAATTATTATATGACCATAAACTATGTGCAGAAATAACTAAAAAAGCAAAAAATAAAGTAAGAAACGAATATAATTGGAGTAAAATATCACAAGACACACACTTTGCATATCAAAAAGCAATATGTCAATCAATGGCAGAAAAACAAAAAAGAGAAATTGAACAAGAAAGAGCAAGAAAAACTAAAAAAGCCAAAAATACAGAAAAAGAAATTACCAATTTATTGGATTTCAAAAAAAGACACGCATATGCATAAAATGTCCCATTGGGGACGGTTCTTATTGGGACATTTTAATATTCAATACAAATATTAAATGCACTATATAAAGAATTGTCTCCAATGGAATTTTTATATTTTTAAAAAATTTCAAAAATTCTACAAATTTAGCACAAAAAAAGGTGTATAAGTAAGGAGAAGATATATGGAAAAAGAATTTAAATCAGGATTTGTAACAATAATAGGAAGAACAAATGTAGGAAAATCAACATTAATAAATCTATTAGTAGGAGAAAAAGTAGCAGCAATAGCAAACAAAGTACAAACAACAAGAACAGCAATAAAAGGAATAGTAAACAGAGAAAACTCACAAATAATATTTACAGACACACCAGGAATACATAAACCAAAACACAAATTAAATGAAACAATGGTAGAAACATCATTTGCTACAATACCAGATTCAGATATAGTTTTATTCATAATAGAGGCAACAAGTGAAGATATAGGCAGAGGGGACAGAATTATATTAGATAAAATCAAAGAAGCAAAAAGAAAAACAATTTTAATAATTAATAAAATTGATTTAGTGAAAAGTGAAAAATTATTGAACTTAATTGATATTTATAGTAAAGAATATGATTTTGAAGCAGTTATACCAATATCAGCATACCAAGAGAAATATAGATATATCATTTTAGATGAAATAGAGAAGAACCTAAAACAAGGACCAGCATATTATGATATAGAGGAATATACAGACCAAACGGTTCGCCAACTAGCAGAAGAAACTATTCGTGAAAAAGCTTTAAAATTATTACAAGATGAAGTACCACATGGAATTTATGTAGAAGTTGAAAAAATGAATTTAAGAAAAAATAAACAAGGCGAAGATATCTATGATATAGAGGCTACAATTTATTGTTTAAGGGATTCTCATAAAGGTATAATAATTGGAAAAAACGGTGAAATGCTAAAAAGAATAGGAAGAGCTGCAAGAATTGATATGGAGCAAAATTTTGGACTAAAAGTTAATTTAAAAACATGGGTAAAAGTAAAAAAAGACTGGCTTGATAATGATTCAATTGTTAATAAATTTAAATTAAAATAAAGACTTTTCTTTCAAAATATTTTATATTAACAATTATAAATCAATTATATTAATGTATAAATATAGAAAAAATGCAAATGATAAATTAAAGGTAAAACTTTAAGAATGGAGATGAGGCATATGATTAAAAAAATGGCATGGGATGCATTTAAAAATACAGGAGATATAAATACTTTTTTAGAGTATAAAGAAATAGAAAATTTAGAAAAAGGAATTCAAGAAATAGATGGCGAGTATAAAATTAAAAGGGATAGTAATTGCGGAAAATAATATGGGAGATTATGATAAAATGCTTACAATATTAACTCCAAACTATGGAAAAATATCTTGTGTGGCTAAGGGAGCACGAAGACCACAAAGTGCTCTTTTGGCCGGAACACAATTATTTTGCTTTGGTGAATATTTGATGTATAAAGGAACTAATACATATCATATAAACTCATGTGAGACAATAGAAATATTTTATAATTTAAGAACTGATTTAGATAAATTAAAATATGCAATACATATAAATAAAATAATACAAGATGTAACAGAAGAAAATGAAAACTGTTACAAAATTTTACAATTATTTTTAAATACATTATATACAATATCAGAAATGGACAAGGATAAAGATTTTGTATTAAGTGTATTTAAATTTAGACTTTTATGTATTTTAGGATTTACACCAAGAATTTTGAAATGTACAAGTTGTAAAGAAGAAAAAAACTTGACTAAATTTAGCATAAAGGATAATGGATTTAAATGTGAGGTCTGTGGCAGACAAGATAAATCAGTAATAGATATGAGTGAAAGCACCAAAAGTGCAATTTTATATACAGTTTCTGCTCCTCCTAAAAAATTGTTTTCTTTTAATTTAAAGGATGAAAGTTTGAGAGAGTTTGAATTAATAACTAAAATTTATTTTAATGAAAAATTGGAAAAAGAGTACAAATTAGAAGAATTATTTTAAAAGAGAAAAAAGGAAATTTTTTTTGTTACTATTCACATTTTAAAAAATCTTAAAGTCCGCGCAGGGTAATAGTTATTAATTAAACGAAGTTCTCGTGGGGACCAATGAATACTGTTAAATGCGTTAGCATTGTTACAGTATCTATTTAGAAGAACTGAGTATAATTAAGAACTCTTACCCGTTGCAGGACAATACTAATTTTAATAGCTGTGAATAGCAACAAAAAAATTTCCGTTTCCTCTTTTTTCAAAAAAGTACTTGCAAAAAATAATAATAAAATATATAATTGAGTTAGGCAAAAGTAAAAAAAGAAGGGAGCGATTTTTATGAAAGTAAAAATTATAGGAAAAGAACTAAAGATAACAGAAGCAATAAACGATTATGTAGAAAGAAAATTAGACAGAATCGATAAATACTTTGAAGATGCCGAAGCAGATGTTACTTTAAAAACAGAAAAAAATGTACAAACAGCTGAAATATGCGTATTAGCAAATGGAGAAAAATTTAGAGCTGTAACAGAAGATAAGGATATGTATGCATCTATAGATAAAGACATAGACATATTAGAAGGACAAATAAGAAAAACAAAAACTAAAAAAGAAAAAATGATGAAAGATGCAAGTATCAAAACAATGGGAGTTGAAACAGATATTGCAGAAATATCAAATGAAATAATAAAAACATCATATTACGAAATAAAACCAATTACTCCTGAAGATGCAGTTTTAGAATTACAAGCTCATCCAACACATAATTTCTTAGCATTCATCAATGTTGAAACAGGAAAAGTAAATGTTATACATAAATTAAAAGATGGCAAAAACTATGGATTAGTAGAGCCAGAAGCTTAAAAATAAATTAAGAAAAGAGATATATATGAAAAATATGAAAAATTACCAAAAGATAAAACAAGAAAAAGGCTCAATAACATTATTTGTATTAATTAGTATGGTTTTTATTCTTGTTGCTGTTTTAGGAATATATTTTAACTCTAGTAGCAAAGCACAAAAACAGTATAAAGAAATAGAAAAAATACAGAAAGAATATGAAAAAGAAAATATAAATGATGTATATGAGAAAACATATGATAAATATACACAAAGCAACCAATAATTAAATTTTAGTTTATCTCAAGGAAATTTTATAAAGATATATAAAAGGCAGGAAATCATATCCTGCCTTTATCAATATGTAAGACATATTAGTAAAAACAAAATATAACTTTCTGCCCTCAATCATTAAGCTTTTAATTCTGTCAGTATATCAAAAAATAATAACAACAAAACTATTTCATAGAGTTTTCAACTTGTTGTATCATTTTTTTAACCATGTTACCACCTATTCTACCAGCATCTCTAGCTGAAATGTCACCATTATATCCGTCTTTTAAATTAACACCAACTTCGCTAGCAACTTCATATTTGAATTTGTCTAAAGCAGTCATAGCTTCTGGAACTAATTTTTTATTTGAACTGTTTGCCATTATAATTCACCTCCTGCAAATATACATTTCTAGAAAAAAACATTTGCTTTTTCTAATACTATCATTTGCAAATTTAGAAATAATAAACAGGAAATTTTTACAAAAAAATTTTTTGAAAAATTGAAAAAAATATATATTTGTGATATAAAAAAATAAATACTTATGTAAAAAAAGAAAGGAATTTAAATCAAAATGGAAGATGTGGTACAAAAAGGACAAAAATGTCCATTTGAGAAACGTCCCCAAAAGGACATGTATAAATTAGTAGCAGTTGATTTAGATGGAACAATGCTAAATAAATATGGAATGGTAACAGAAGATACCAAAAACACAATAAAAGAAACAATAGCAAAAGGAACAGATGTAATAATAGCATCAGGAAGACCAATAGATTCAATAAAAACAATAGCAGAAGAAATCGGCTCAAAAAATTATTTTATTGCAGGAAATGGCTCTTTAATTTATGATATCAAAAATGATGAAATTATATACGAAAAATTTTTAGATAAACAAAAAATTTTAGAAATAATAGAAATTTGTGAAAATAATAGTATTTCATATAATATATATACAGAGGAAACTATATTAGCAAAAAAACTAGAATATAATGTTTTATATTATTATAAAGAAAATTTGAAAAAGGAAGAAAAAAATAAAACAAATATAACAATAGTTGAAAATATGAAAAAATATATAGAAAATTCACAAAATGAGAAGTTTTTAAAATTAACAATTTGTGATGAAAGTAAATCTATATTTAATTCAATAATAAGAAAGTTAAGAGAAATATCCAATATTGATGTTTTAGATGTTGGACATATGTCAAGAAAAACAATAAAACAAGGAACAGAAGATGTTAGTATAGAATATTATTATACTGAAATTTCTTTAAAAGATGTTGATAAATGGAATGCTATAGAATATTTAATTAATAAATTAAATATAAATAAAGAAGAAGTAATTGCAATTCGGTGATAATATAAATGATAAGAAGATGATAGAAAATGCTGGACTTGGGATAGCAATGGGACAAAGTACACCTGTAATTAGAGAAATAGCAGACTATATAACTGAAAATAATGATAATGAAGGTGTAAAAAAAGCAATAGAAAAATTTTGTTAAAATGAAATGTTACAAAAATGTTACAAATATATTAACTTTTTGTTACACAGGTCTATTTTTGTTGATTTAAAGACTTATTTGATGTAAAATGTAATAGAGAATATAAAACAAGGAGGAATTTGTCATGGCAACAAATCCAATGCAAAGAAAAGCAAGAAATTCATTTTTATTAGGAGTATTATTAACATTAGTGATAGCGGGAATCGTAATAGCACTTTTATTTTTACAGTTAAAAAATTATAAAGATAAAGAGGCACAAGAAAAAGCCAATAGTGTAAAGGTTTGGGTAATTTCACAAGATGTTATATCTGGACAAGTAATAACAACAGATATGCTAAAACAACAAGTTGTGGATAAAACTCTAGTACCAAGTAATGCAATAGGAGATTTATCAATAATAGAAAATTATGCATTATCTGATAAAGCAGGAAATGAAGTAATAACTGAATATAAAAACAATGTAGCAACATTATATTTGTCTAAAAATGGAAGTAAATATGAAATAAAAACAGAATATGAAACTGGAAATTACTATATAGAACAAAGTGGACAAAAAGAATATGTAGAACTTTCAGAAGACCCTATAATTGCTAAAATAAATATGGGTAAAAATACTGTTATAACAATAGATGCAGTTTCTAAATCAACTGAAAAAACAACAGATGATTTAAGAAAAGTTGAATATAATATGTTAACATTACCAACTCAATTAGAAACAGGAGAATACATAGACATTAGATTATCATTACCAACAGGACAAGATTACATAGTTGTTTCTAAAAAACAAGTTGAAATACCACAAATTAATGGTGTAGATATGGATGATACTATTTGGTTAAAGCTAACAGAAGAAGAAATTATAACTATGAATAATGCTATAGTTGAAGCATATAAAATAGCAGGATCACAATTGAAAGCAACAATATATACAGAAGCAGGATTACAAAATGCAGCTACACCAACATATGTACCAACAGGAGAAGTTATGAGATTAATAAATGATGATCCAAATATAGTACAAACAGCTAAAAATGCTTTAATTTCTAGATATAATCAAAATCAAGAAATAGTTAGAAATAATGCTGTAAATCCTTTACTTAACAGTAATGGTCAAGAAGGAGAAGAAAACTTAAAAACAAAAGTTGAAGAAAGTATAACAAATTCTAAAGAAAAGAGAAAAGAATATTTGGAATCTTTAGGAGGAGAATATTAAAAGAAGGGAAGAGTTATGTATGAAAAAAATAGGATTTATAGGGGCTTATGATAAAACAGATATGTTATTAAATATAGCTAAAATATTAACAATTATGCAAAATAAAGTATTAATAATAGACTCAACAATAAATCAAAAAGCTAGATATGTAGTACCAGCTATAGATCCTACAGTATCATATATAACTTCTTTTGAAGATATAGATGTAGCAATAGGATTTAGAAACCTAGAAGAAATTAAAAGATATATAGGAAATTCAGAAGACTTTGCATATGATGTTTTACTTGTAGACTGTGACACACAAGAAAGAATAGAAGAATTTGGACTTGAAAGTGCTGACAAGAATTATTTTGTAACATCATTTGATATATATTCTTTAAAAAGAGGAGTAGAAATATTAAAATCCTTGGAAGAACAATTGAATTTAACAAAAATCTTATATGCTAAAGAAATTTTAAAAGAGGAAGATGATTATTTGAATTTTTTAGCATCAGACTGTAAAATCAATTGGGAGGAAGAAAGAATATATTTTCCTATAGAAAATGGAGATTTATCAGTTATTGCAGAAAACCAAAGAGTACAAAAAATCAAATTTAAAAAATTGAGTGTACAATATAAAGACGGTTTAGGATTTATTGTACAACAAATATTACAGCAAAAAAGTGATTCAAACATAAGAAAAACAATAAAAATGATAGAAAAAGGAGCATAGCAATGTCAGTAATAACATTTGTTAATAATTTAGATGAAGAAACAGGAAAAACCATGTCATTAGTTGCAATTGCAACTAATATGGCAATTGAATATAACAGCAGAATATTAATAATATCTACAACTAACAAAGAAGATAAAATAAGAAATTGCTATTTTGAAGAAACACAAATCAAAAAAAATAGAAAAGGAATATTTGGAGAAATAAAAGAAACTATAGATACAGAAAATGGTATAGAAGGAATAGCTAAAATTGCAAGAAGTAATAAATTAACACCTGAACTAATAACAAATTATACAAGAGTTGTATTTAAAGATAGACTTGAAGTTATTTTTGGAACAGAAAAAAAATATGATGATAATGACTTACAAGAAAGAGACATAGAAGAAGAATATGTTGGCTTAATAAATATAGCTAGTATGTATTATGATAAAGTGTTTGTAGATTTAGACAATAATATAGATGAGAATATAAGACAACAAATAATAGATAGATCAGATTTAGTAATAGTAAATACAAGTCAAAATTATAATAGCTTAAAAAAATTAAAAGAAGAAAAAGAACAAAGTGAATTACTAAATTCACCAAGATCACTCATATTAATAGGAAGATATGATAAATATTCAAAATATAATATAAAAAATATTACAAGATTTTTAGAAGAAAAAAATAAAGTATTAACAATTCCATATAATACACTTTATTTTGAAGCAGTAGGTGAAGCAGGAGTTCCAGATTTATTCTTAAGTCTGAGAAAAAGTATTGATTCAGATGATAGAAATGCAATTTTCATAGATGAAGTGAAAAGAGCATCAGAAAATATTGTATATAGACTTCAAGAATTACAAGCAAGAATGTAGAATATAATAGAAAAGCAAAAAGAATTTAGTATAGAAGACAAATGATAAAACACTTAATAAAGTTGAGAGAAGGGAGAATATCAATGACAATAACAAATATATTATTAACTCTGGTTGTTTTTGTAATAATAGGTATAGCATTATATTATTTCTTAAAAAAGAAACGTGAAGCACCAACTGAAGATGTTATTAATGTAGATGACAAAACTTTTACACTAGAAAAAATGCAAGAATTTGTTAAAAGAAGACTAGATGAAATAACAAAAGTAAATCTATATGATATAGGTCTTTCAGAAGAAGAGTTAAAAAGAAGAAAAAATAAAAAATACGAATTGAAAAAAGCCTTAAAAGGCTGTACATATGGAGATGTAAATGATAAGAAATATGTAAAAGAATTGATATTTGACTTACTTTCAAAAGAGTATGGAGTAAATGAGGCAAATATATCAAAAGCAATACCATTTGATATTCCTTCATTATTAACTCCACAAGATAAATTTGATATTCTTTTATATATGTATAAAAAAGACTTTGGATATGAAGCATTAACTGAAATTATAAAAAAATATCATTTAGCAGAATTAAAATATATTGAAGGAGAAACAAAACCATCTTATGTTATAACTTCAAGAGAAATTGAAGATATATTTGAACAAGAAAATTTACAATTAGATTTTACAGATAAATTATCAGTTGTAGTACAAAGGATATATCAACATTATAAAGGATATAGCAGTATAGATGAAGTTAGAGACATGAACATAGATGGTATATCTGGTGGTGTATCAGGACTTCCAGAAAGCTTCTTAAGTCAAGTTGCACAAACATCAGATTCAGATTATCTAGCACAAGTTTCAGAACACAAAGTTCCAAGAGCATGTGATAGTATTTGGATATTTTTCCAAGGTAAATCAATACGTTTAGCATTTTTAAGTTTTGGAACAGAAGCAGAATTAAAAAGAGTATGTCAAAATATATATAAATACAATAACCCAGGACAATTATCAGATACAAATGGTTATAAAATCAATGAAATGAAAGATGGTTCTCGTGTAGTTGTTGTAAGACCAAGTTTCTCTGAAACATGGGCATTCTTCGTAAGAAAATTTGACGTAAAACGTTCAACATTAGAGCAATGGTTTAAAGGTGAACCAGGAAGCGAAGATTCAATAGAATTACTAAAATATTTAGTAAAAGGAGCTAGAATTATATCAATAACTGGTGAGCAAGGTTGTGGTAAAACAACAATGCTTATGGGTATGATAGAAAATATATATGAAACAATGAACATAAGGGTTCAAGAAACAGCCTTCGAGTTACACTTAAGAAAAATATATCCAACAAGAAACATATTAACATTTAGAGAAACAGACACAATATCTGGACAAGAAGGTCTAGACGTTCAAAAGAAAACTGATGGTTCTGTTAACATCATAGGTGAGGTTGCAACAGACCCCGTAGCATCTTGGATGATACAGGCAGCACAGGTTGCATCTAAATTTACATTATTTACTCACCATGCTAAAACATTTCCAAACTTAGTAACAGCATTAAGAAACTCAATGCTTAGAACTGGAGTTTTCAAAAATGAAAAAACAGCAGAAGAACAAGTTGTACAAGTATTAAACTTTGATATACATTTAAAGAAAGACTTTAGAGGAAAGAGATTTGTAGAAAGAATAACAGAATGTATTCCAATTGAAGATAGAAATGAATATACATTTGATCATAGAAAAGAAAAAACTTTAGAAGGAAAATTTGATAAATTTTTTGATAATGCAACTCATTACTTTGAAAAAATTACAGATAGACAATTATATGTATATAGAAATATTCTAGAATATATAGATGATGAATATGTAATTACAAATCCAATATCAGATGCAAACTTACAAGGTATGAGAGAGAATATGGATGAATCAGATTTAGAACAATTTGATCGTTTTGTAGAAAAACATTGGAAAAAATCAAGACCAAGAGAAACTGTTCAAGTATCAGCAAATGTAGAAGAAAAGGTAGAAGAAAATGTACCAAAAAGAAGAGGTAGAAAACCAAAAATGGAGATTTAGAGGTTAGAGGTTAGAGGTTAGAAGTTGGAAGTTAGAGGTTAGAGGTTAGAAAAATTTAGTATCTAATTCACTAACATCTACTTCACCAACCTCTACTTCACCAACATCTAAAAAAGGAGGTGAGAGACAAGTGTCAAATCAAATAATACTTATAATAATGGGAATCATAGTAGCAGCAATAGTTGTCATTGGAATTGCGTATTATATAATGTCTAAAAAAATGCAGAAATCTGAATATAAGAAAATACAAAAACTTCAACAAGGAACAAAATCAGGAAAATTTTCACCAGAAGTGATGTACCAGAAATTATATTTAGTATATAGAAAAATTCCATTTATAAAAAGATATATATTAAAATTAAGAAGAAGATTAGAAATATTAAACATAGATGATGAATATGCAACAAGAAGAGACTCAGCAAAAATAATTACAAAGGCACTTGTTATATTACTTCCATTAGTTATTATAACAATTGTACTAACAAAAAGTAATTTTCTATTAATGTTTATATTATTAATGTTTGAATTATTTATGATTGATATATTAATAGAAGGTTCAGTAGATAAAAAAGATGATAGCTTGTTATTACAACAAATAGACTTTTTCTCAGAAATACGACATGCCTACCATGAATTTAATATGGTAGAAGAAGCAATTTATCAAGTATCACTAGATGATGAAAAAGAAGTATCACGACAAGGTGAAAAAATTTATGAAATATTAATTTCAGATGACCCAGAAACAGAACTTGAAAAATATTATGATGTTGCGCCAAATAACTTTTTAAAAGAGTTCGCAGGTTTATCTTATCTAACTAAAGAATTTGGTGATAGAAAAATAGACGGAGGATCATTATATTTAAAAAACATTGATAATATAGCTCAAGAAATGCAAATTGAAATTTTAAAAAGAGACAAATTAAATTATGTATTTAGAAGTTTATCATTTATATCAATAGCACCAGTAATGTTACTAGAACCATTAAAAAGTTGGGCAGTAACCAATTTCTCATTTGTTAAAGACTGGTATTATGGAAAATCAGGAATGATAGTACAAATATTGATATTAATTATAACATTTTTATCATATATACTAATCAGAAAATTAAAAGACAATGGTTCTGTAAATATGAACACAAAAAATACTCAAAATCCATGGCAAGAAAAAATATATAAAAATAAATTTTTCAAAAAAATAATTAATTTATTTTTACCAAAAGATGGAACTAGAGAATATAAAAAAGTAAAAGATTTATTAAAAGACTCTGCATCACCATTAAAAATGGAATGGGTATATATAAATAGAATATGTATAGCAATTATTACATTTGTTGCATCAATTTTTGTATTTATGTATTTACATAGTGTAGCTATAGATTACGTGTATACACAGCCATCTTCTGATTATAACCTAATTGGTTCGTCAGCAAAAGATGAAAAAAAGGCTATGGAGATAACTGAGCAAGATAATGAATTCTTGGACATGTTTAGAGGAAAGATAGATACAACAGAAAAAGATATAGAAAAAGCTGTAAAACGTTCAAAATATTATAGAGATGCAATTCCAGAAGAAATAACAAAAGCAACTGAAAGAATATATGGCAAATTACAAGTAGTAAATAGCGAATACTTAAAATGGTTTGAAATTTTATTAGCATTTGTATTTATGATAATTGGATACATGTCTCAAGTTTGGATATTAAAATTCCAAGTTAAGATGAGACAACTAGAAATGGAAGATGAAGTAATGCAATTCCAGACAATTATACTTATGCTAATGAGAATAGAAAGAATAAATGTAGAGATGATTCTAGAATGGCTAGAAAGATATTCAAATATATTTAGAAGTCAAATTACAAGATGTGTTAATAACTATGAGGCAGGAGCTTGGGAAGCATTAGAAGTTCTAAAAAATGAAATTTCATATATGCCTTTAATTAGAATTGTTGAAAGCATGCAAGCAGCAGTTGAAAAAATACCTATAAAAGATGCATTTGATGAATTAGATTCAGAAAGAGAATATTACAGAGAGAAAAGAAAAGAATCAAATGAAAGATTAATTTCAAAAAAAGGTATGATAGGAAAAGCAATAGGATTTGCACCAATGGTTTGTTTATTTGTTGGATATTTGATTGTACCATTAGTATTTATAGGACTTACAAGTATGTCTTCAACAATGGGCTCAATGACATCATCATCCTTTTAAAAATTAAATATTAGAAAGGGAACTGTATTATGGAAAATGCATCAAAAGCACTATTAATGGCTGGAGGAATTTTAATTGCGTTACTTGTAATTTCAGCATTGGTATTAATGTTTAACCAAATAGGAGCTTATGGAAAATCACAAGAAGAAATGAAAAGAAACTCACAGCTTGTAGAATTTAATAAAGATTTTGAAAGATATTTGGATGATAAGGGAATTACAGGAGCAGATGTTATATCTTTAATCAATAAAGTAGTTGATTATAATATTAAGGCAAGAAATGGTGGAGTTGTAGATTCTATTGATTATAGTGTTAAATTAAAAGTAAAAATATCAAATTTAGATTCTTTTAATACTAAATATGCATATGATAATAGCGACTTTACAATGTTTAAAGCCACAGAATATACAATTGGAGAAGATTATGCTACAGATAAATTAGTAAATCAACTAAAAAAAGATTTTGATAATGCTGCAAATTTTGAAAATATAGGAATTCCTAAAGACCAATTAAAAGTATTATCTGGAATGTATGATGCATCTAAAAATAAAGCAGAAAATATTAAGAATATACATGAAAAATTAATTGAAATAGATAGGGATAAATATCAAAATTGGGATGGAAGTACAAATCCAACATTGGATACTATAAAAAAATATAGACAATATTGGGAATTTAAAACCTCAAAATTTTTACCTGATGGAGATCCTATTTATGCAACAAATGGACAGATAACACAGATTTCAGTTAAATTTTATAAATAAGAGGTGAATTATGGAGAATGCATCAAAAGCCCTAATTATGGCTGGAGGAGTCTTAATAGGTATATTAATTTTATCACTTGCTGCATATTTGTTTGTAGATTTGGGCTCAACTTCAGCTGAAATAACTGCCCAAAATGCACAAAAACAGATTACTGAGTTTAATTCTAAATTCACATCTTATGAAGAATATAAAGATAGTGATGGAAATTGGCAAATTACTATATATGATATAATTTCTCTTGCGGCGTATGCAAAAGAAAATAATGAATATTATAAAGATGTAGAAGATGAAAAAATAAGTGTTAAAATTGATAACCAAGAAATTCAAGACAATGATAGTGCACAAAATGAAAAATTGATAAAAAAATATATTAATGAAGATGGAACTTTAGTGAAGTTTAAGTGTGAAAAAATAGATTACAATAGTAGAGGAAAAGTTAAAATAATTGTTTTTAAAGCGGTTGCTTAAAAAAAGTAAAAAATTATTTTTAAAAATATTGAAAAAAGAATACTGTAATGGTATAATAAAAAAGGAATAAGTTGATGAAAAAAATAGTTATATTTTTTGTACTTGTAATAATTATAATATCTGGAATTTCTTATTTATATTTAAATTATAAAGCAGAATTCAATATGACAAGAAAATCAAATTTGGAATTTGAAAAATATTTAAATGAAGAGGTTTATGGAACTGATTTAGCAACTATTATAAATAGGGCAGTTGATAATAACGAAAAAAATGAAGTCCCAAAAAATAATAAAGCTATTTATTTAGATAATGGAACAAATTCAGTTAGTATTGAAATTAAAATGATTGATAATGATACAATTTATCAAATGGAAACTATATATAATAAAGGAATTCAAAATTTTATAGATTATTATGGAAATATAAAATTTGAATGTGTAGAAATAAAATATCATAATTCTACAAATAAAGTTAAATATATGTTATTTGAACAAATAACAGAATAATAATGTTTTTAATCTTGCTAATGTAAATTAGTAAAAATAATATAAAATAAATTGTAAAAAACAAAGGAGGAATAAAAAATGGAGAATGCATCAAAAGCATTAATTATAGCAGGTGCTATACTATTATCAATATTATTGATATCTTTAGGAATTTACATTTTCACTCAAGCTCAAACAGTTGTAAATGGAAGTGGAATGACTCAAGCAGAGGTAAAATCTTTTAATGACCAATTCATTAAATATGAAAGAACTTCAGTAAAAGGTTCAGAAGTAAAAAGTTTAATACAAGAGGTTAATGTTAATAATAAACAAGATGAATCATTAGAACGTCAAATTGAGCTTACTGGTGTTGCAAAAGAAGCTACATCTAGTTCTACATCTGGAGATAGCACTCCTACAGGAGGAAAAACATATTCAACAGCAAATATTAAAAATACAAAAACTTATACAGTTGAAATTCAAGAATATGGATCAGATGGTCGTATTACAAAAATAAGCATTACAGCAAATAGTTAAGAATAGCAACAAATTTTTAATTTATGATGAGCGAAATGAAGCGAAAGGAGAAGGATTATGGAAAATGCAGCAGAAGCAATAAAAATGGCAGGAGCCGTATTATTATTTGTGTTAGCACTTTCCATTATCCTTTTTTATTTTGGACAAGTTAGAGAAAGTGCTGATACTATATTAGACTATAGAGATAGAGAAACCATGTATATAGATGGAGACTATTATTATGAACAAACTGTAACAGAAAGAAATGTAAATTTAGAAACAATAGTACCTTCAGTATTTAGAGCATATTTAGAAAACTATAAAATAATATTTGATGGCTTAGATAGTCCAATATATAAAATAAAAAATAAAAATGGAGTAATGATAGATAAATATACTTTAGATTTGGAAACTAATCAAAATCTAGAATATAAAAATGCTGTTTTAGCAAATAAAGAACAAAAAACGCTGTTTTTAAAAGGAATTTTTTATGGTGATTATAATTTTGAAGATTTTAAAAAGTTAGGAGTATCTCTAGAAGGTTGTGAACCATTATATGATCAACTTACTAAAAAAGTTAAAAATGGTTATAAAATTACCGAATATCTAGGGGTATATTATCAAAATGATAATCCAGAAGTTCCAGATGTAAATAAAATGCAAAAAAGAGTTATAACCTATAAAGTCGAAAAATAATTGAAAAATCTAAAGAAAAATGTTATAATAGATCAAAGAATGTATTGTAGGAGGAAAAGGAAATGAGTGATACATTTATAACAGTAGTAGCAATAGTATTAGCAGCAGGTTTAATATTTGTTGTACCATTAATGACAATGGCAGATAGATTTGATACTACTTCTCAAGCTGAAGTAGAGGCTATTGTTTCTAATTTTGTTGATGAAATAAGGTCAACAGGAAAAATTACACAAGAAAAATATGATAAATTTTTAGAAAGTTTAACAGCATTAGGATACACATTTGATGTATCAATGGAAGCTAAAATTCTAGATGAAAATCCAGGAAAGAAAACTTCTCAAACATCAAAAGATAAAATTGGAGAAAATGTATATTATTCAGAATATACATCACAAATAGAACAAGAATTAGAAAAAAATGGGGTTAAAAAATTAAAAACTGGAGATATGGTACTAGTAACAGTTAAAAATAAAAATTTAACACTAGCGCAACAAATGAAACAATTTATGTATAAAATAGTTGGTAATGATAATGCTAGTGTTGTAGCAACAAAGGCAGGAATGGTACAATAAGGAGGATAAATAATGGATGATATACTTACATCGATTATTGGAATAGGGATAGCAGCAGTTTTAATGTTTATATTTCCATTAATAACTATGTCAGATAGAACAGATGATATTTCTCAATTAACAGTAGAAATTGCCACTACTGAATTTGTTGATGATATAAGGCAGTCTGGAAAAATAACTGCAGATAGATATGGTCAATTTATTCAGAATATAGGTTCAACCGGAAATACATATAATGTTCAAATGGAAGTTAAAATTTTAGATGAAAATCCTAGTAGAACAGTAGCTGAAAAACAAAGTAAAACAAGTGAAAATGTATATTATTCTGTTTATAACTCTCAAATAGAAGAAATTCTTAAGCAAGATAAAGACTATTATTTAAAAGAAGGAGATATAGTTACAATAAGTGTAAAAAACACTAATCAAACTATTGCTCAACAATTAAAAAATTTCTTTTATAAAGTAGTAGGAAAAGACACTTACACAATAGCCTCATCACATGGAGGAATGGTGGCAGCAACTGGAAGATAACATTAAATACTATAATTTAGCTTGTAATAAGAATTACAAGCTATTATTTGTAAAATCAAAAAGAATTTTTTGATTTTACGATGAGCTAAAAAGATTTGTAAAATCAAAAAGAATTTTTTGATTTTACGATGAGCGAAGCGAAAGGAAAAAATATGAAAATACAAAATTTAGCAATTATATTTATTATAATAATTTTGCCAATATCATTAGTATTATCTTCATATACAAAAAATAGAGTAGAAACTATTAGTATGCAATCAAAATATGACTCAAAATTAAATGATGCAACACATGATGCAATAAAAGCATACCAAGTAAATAGTTTTACAAGTGATACTTCATATTACACAAACTCAAAAATTAGAGATATAGAAGCATCTGTAAATACATTTTTTTATTCATTATCAACTAACTTTAGTTCACTAGGATATACAAAAGAAACACTACAAAATTATGTGCCAGCAATTGTTTATACAATGTATGATGGATATTATATATATTCACCATATATTAATAAATGGCAAACAGATTCAGAAAATCAAGATATAAGTAAAGAAATGAGTGAACAAATAACAGAGCAACATACTTATGAAAATAATGGAAAAATGTATGGATTAAAATCATATGTTTACTATAGTTGTAGATATAGAAAAAACGATGATAATGATGTGACAATAACATATTCATTAGACAATTATGTTCAAATACAAGGAAAAATTGATGGAAAAGTAGTAAGCAAATATGGTTATTTATTATCAAATGTATCTGTAAATGGAGAAAGCATTAGTTACAATGGTGTAGAAATTCCTGAAGAAAATACTACAATATTAAATGGTTTAAAAGAAAATATATATGTAGATGGAAAATTGGAAAAGAATTTACCATATGTTAAGGAAAATGGAACAAAGTATTACTTAAAAGATGATGGAACTGTATTTTCTGTTCTAAATGGTAAATCTCAAGTACAAATAAATTATGATATAACAAAATTTACTAATAATAAAAGTGCTAAAAATTATTATAAAGAAGCAGATGAATTAAGAAAATTCATTCAAGGAAGCTCATTTTTAAGTAGTTTAACAACAAATGATATAGTTGATGTTGATACTGGAAAGAAATATATTGAAGATAGTAGTTTAAAAAATCCGTATTCTTCAATTACTGGCAAAATTTTTGATTTTGACAATAATGAAGGAATTGAAGCAGAAACATCTAACTTTAATACACATAGAATAGATGTTATTAAAAATTCAATAGAAAGAAATTTATCTATAGCAATATCAAATTTTAATCGTTATTCTGATGTAACCACAGATTTCCAAATGCCAAAGCTTAAAGATACAGATTGGGATAAAATTATGAATAACATATCTGTAATAAGTTTCTTTCAAGGAGCGAATATAGGTGGAAAAGTATATAATGGATATTCTGTAATTACAAATACAATGAATGAAGATGTAGTGATGGATGATTCAATATATATAAAAAAAGATGATACTATATATGATATAACAGATAGTGAATTGCAAAATAATTATACTGGTGCTGTAGGAATTTTTAATATTAATACTGAAGCAAGAACAGGTACTGATGGAGCAACATATTATTTACCAGTAACCGGAAAATTATCATATAATTCTATAATAACTAAAAATAATATTAGTAGTGATTTTGATGGAAACTTGAAAAAATATGTAAGAGATAAGTTGCCAAATGAGTTGAAGCAAACTTATTATACTGCTCTTGGAAGAGAAAGATATGGATTATATAGGCAAAAATTGGAAATTTAATAATTTTGAAAGTTCTAAATGTAATTTGATACATTTAGAATTTTTATTTTTGTATAAAAAATATTGAAAAGTAAATAATAATAATAATAAAATATAATGAGGAGAAAAATATTGAAAAAAAGCAAATTGATTTTAAAAATAATTATTATAATTTTATTATTAATTATGTATGCATATGTAGTATATTTTCAATCAATTCCAGATAATATAGTTATTTTTGAAGGAGAAGCTGTAAATTTAAAAACAATGTTAGGTTTAAAAGCAAATTTAACCGAAAAAGATAAAGTAATAGAAACACTATCAAGTAATCAAACAAATGTGATAAATGATGCAGGTAAAAAAACAGTAAAATTAAGTCTTTTTGAAAATATATTTTTAAAAAATGTAAATGTGGATGTATTGCCTAGAACGAAGGTGATACCAGTAGGAAGTGTAGCAGGAATTAAATTATATACAAGTGGAGTATTAGTAGTAGGGATGTCAGAAATAGAAGGAATGGATAATAAGAAGTACAAACCATATGAAAATACTGGAATAGAAGAAGGAGATACAATTGTATCTATAAATAATAATAAAATAGAAACAACAGAAGAATTAATAGAAAAAGTAAATGCATGTAATGGTAATCAATTAGAAATACAATATGTGCATAATGAAAAAACATTGGAATGTTCAATAAAGCCTGTTAAAACAAGTAGTACAGAATATAAATTAGGATTATGGGTAAGGGACAGTGCAGCAGGTGTAGGAACTGTGACATTTTATGAACCATCAACACAAAGCTTTGGAGCATTAGGACATGGGATAACAGATATAGATACAGAACAACTTATTGATATTGCATCAGGAGAATTTGTTACAACAAAAATCTTAAATGTAGTAAAAGGTGAAAGCGGAAATCCGGGAAGGATACAAGGAACAGTTGATAATCAAAAAAATATAGGCACAATATATAAAAATACTAAATTTGGAATTTATGGCAGAGTCGAAAACTTATCGAGTATAAATATAGATAAATCAAAAGAAATGGAATTAGCATTAAGAGATGAGATAAACACAGGAAAAGCATCAATTATGTGTAGTTTAGAAAATGGAAAAGTGGAGGAATATGAGATAGAAATAGAAAAAATTTATAAAGAAAATAATTATGATAATAAAAGTATGTTGATAAAAGTTACTGATGAAAGATTATTGGAAAAAACTGGAGGGATAATACAACGGTATGAGTGGGTCACCGATTATTCAAAATGGAAAATTTATTGGAGCGGTAACACATGTGCTTGTTAATAATCCACAAGAGGGATATGGAGTTTTTGGAGATATTATGTTAAAACAAATGAAGGCTGTTCAATGAACTAAATAGTAAACTAGCATTGATAAGTAATGTTTTATAATAAAATTTAATTTTTTTATTAATTAGTGTCAAGAAGTTTCGGATGAAAATTTTAGAAATTATTATTGATACAATA
>CAMCQH010000023.1 GCA_945877035.1 uncultured Clostridium sp.
TAATATTTAAAGCATTTTTTAGCAGAAAAGGAAATGAAAAATATTTAATTGATTTACCATAGAGATTATCAAGTAAATAGTATAATGAAAGAATACTATATACAGTTACCAAAATTTAGAGAATCAAATCCAGATATGGAGAATAAGTTGAATCAATGGCTAGCAGTTATTGATGATACAGATAGGGGGAAAATAGAAATGGCAAAGTGAAATGAACCCAAAAAATTGGACATTTTGGGTTCACTTCACTTAAAACTTGGTTCTTTTAAAATAAAAATTATTATATTTTTCAATAGCAGTATCTGGATTATAAATACCAGTAAAATCCTTAATAGGAGCAAACTCCTCATTTTCATCAACTCGTAAAAGCAACATATCATCAAAATAAGAAAAAGCATCAAAAATAAAATTTTCAAACTTAAAAGTATTAGGTTTATCAGGCACCTGTTTAACACCTTCAGAGTTAACAAAAGCATTTTTTTTGTAAGCTCTATGATATTTTAACTCAATATTTTTAACTTTTTCAATAGCATCAATACTCATTATATGAGACAACATATTTGCTTCTCTGTAAAGATATGTATCGGTTCCTGAAATTTTGCTTTCAGAGAGTTCCAAAGAAATGTCATCATAATCTAAAATTGCTGGTTTGTCATTTTTTTTACAATATACAGCTGTTTTTTCTAAAGGCTCATTTTTAAATATAGATTTTGAACCAATTTCCATATTATTGCAAATAGTTAATCCTAAAAGCAGAGGGTCTACATTTTTAAGTAAAACATTATCAATTCCACCAAAACAAATCCATTTAATTCCTAGATTATGCATATCTTCAATGATATTTGCTTTTTCCATTGATTTAAACACATTTCCATTACCATTTGAAGCTTCTTTTATTAAATAAGGCTCTTGTAAAATAAGCTTTCCTTCAGTATTAATTAAAGGTAATTTACTTTGTTTAAAAAATTTAATTTTTTCTTTTGGATATCCAAAAAAATTATTAATTGCAAAAAATGCTATAGTTTGATTATGGTTTTCTTCACTTGTCATTATATACCAAGGAATTATAACATTATATTTATTATTTGTTTCTATAATATTTTCAGCAATTATTTGAAATAATGACTTTTTAATTGGTTTCAAATTTAGCATATATGTGCCTTTTGGACCTTTATATCCGAAGTCTAGTTCCTTGCCCACCAGCCATAGTAACAATCGCTACTTGATTATTTTTAATTACGGTTTTACCAATTTGAGTATAATAATCTAATTCTTTATCGGTTAGTTTGTTTTTTTCTATATGTGGTAATGGTGATATTTTAACATTTGATGTATCTTCAATTTTTTTAGAATTTAAATATAGATTTATTATTTTTTCGAAATCTATATTTAAAATTTGGTTAATTAATATGTTTTGTTGTTCTTCAGAAAGTTCATCATAAAAATATAATAAATGCTCTTGATTATATTTTTTTAGTATTTCTTTTGCTTGGTTAAGTTTATCATACATAGTAAAACTCCTTTAATTATTAGAAATAGCAGAAGTTAATGTTCTTATTATAACTTCTTTATTAGGCATATCTGATTTTTTTAAATCTTCAACTTCTTGTTTAATATTATAAGGAACTCTTACAGAATTAAATGATATAGAATCTAATTCTGTTTTTCCATAATAGCCTTCTAATATAGTATATGAAGCAACCGTAGAAAATTTGTTACTTTCGTCTTTTTCATCATTATTATACATCTCAACTGGAATGCCTACACTTCCTGAATTGAATATTGTTTTGTTTTTATATCGTACTAAAAATGGTGTATGAATATGTCCAAATCCAACAATATCAGGAATAGGGTCTTTATCAGTTTTACCAATAAATTCAGTGTTTTCAAAAAGTCTGTCAGGTTTTTCTATTTCCAAATGACTATATTTAGAATTTTTATTAGAGAACATAGGATTATATATTTCATCAAGACTATATGGAGATGCATGAAATAATCTAATTAAATGTCCACTCATATAAAATTCATAAGAAACAGGCAAAGATACAATGAATTTAGCTCTTTCTTCACCAATAACATTTCTAGTCCAAAAGTTCTTGTTTTTAGATGAAGGTTTACAAATAGAATAATCACAGTTACCTATTAGAATCACTTCACATACTTGTCTTATTTTATCAATTACTAAATCTGGATGTGTACATTTTGTTATGTTATCGCCTAAGCAAAAAATTCTAGTTATATTTCTTTTCTTTATATCTTCTAATACAGCATTTAAAGCTGTGATGTTACCATGAACATCTGAAATAATAGCTATTTTATCCAATTTTGGCCTCCTTTATTTTGTGTTTTTTATCCTAAAAATGTATTATTTCATTATAAATCTCAATTGCAAAATTATCTGTCATTCCGGAAATATAATATATAATTGCTTGATAATAATCTTTTTCATTATCTAATGAAAATAATACTTTGTTTTTTAATTTTAAAGCTTCTCTATTTCCAAAATCATAATAATTAGAAATAAAACTAATGAAGCTTTCACATAGCTTTGGATATGTATTACTCAAATTTTTAAAATTATCTAATGTGTCTGTTCCATTATAAGCTGATTTTAATAAATTGTAAATTTCATTTATAACAATATTAAAATATCTTACAGAAGGTTTAATTCTTTCAGAAGAATATATATTTTTATAATTGAATTCTTTAATTTTGTTCATTAAATCTAATGCTTTTTTAGAGAAACATAAACCTTTTTCAGGTGATGAATTTTCACATAAATCATGTATTAAGTTATTTATTATAATAGTGTTATTTAACTGTTCATTTTCTGAAGTGATATTTAATAACTCAAATAATTCATCTACATGTTTATCTAAAATTCCTAAAGTTATTGCATCTTCAATATCTCTACAGATGTAAGAGATTTTGTCAGAAATTTTTACAACGCAAGCTTCCCAAGTATATGGGGCAAACTCATTTGGATATGTGTAATTGTTTAAATCTATATATTCGTTTCTAGGTTTGATGCAATTTTCATCAATTTCTCCACAATGTGAAATTATACCATCTCTAACTGCATATGTTAAGTCTAAATTTTGCATATTTTTATTGTTGTCTTCTAGAAGTTCAATATTATCAACAAATTCCAAACCATTTCTTTCATGCCAAAATGTTTTGCCTAAATCTCTTTTGCTTATTTCAGACAAAATTCTTTCGCCTTCATGTCCAAAAGGACTATGCCCTAAATCGTGGGCAACTGAAATTGCTCTTGTTAAATCTGTATTTAAACCTAAATATTTGGCAATTGTGTAACTTATTGATTCTACATGTGTTACATGTTCTATTCTTGTACAGATATGGTCATTTTCAGGTGAGAAGAATACTTGTGTTTTGTGTTTTAAACGTTTGTAGCTATTGCTGTGTATAATTCTAGTGTAGTCTCTTTGGAATTCATCTCTTAAATCATTGTTTCTTTTATATAAAGGTGTTTCCCTTTTAATCATATAATCCCAATTCGGGTTGTTTAGTGTTGCTGCATAGTTTTCAAATTTTTTCATTTTTCGTCTCCTCGATTTAAATTTCTATAATTATTTTACTACAAAAATTTATAAAAATCTACATAATTTATTGAAATATAAATATTTTAATAGTATAATTGTTACAGTTATATATAGGAGGATATAAAAATGGCAAATTCAAAATTAATTGTAGTGGAAGGACCACAAGGAGCAGGAAAGACAACAATAACAGATTTTTTAAGACATTCTTTAAGTTATACAAATTTATATAGGTTATGTGGTACATCAGATAGTACACCAACAGGTAAGAAAAAAGCAGAGGATATGTATGTTGATTTACTTGAGTATATGAAAAAAATGGAGAATAAAAGTATCAATTTAGTTTTTGATAGAACTTTTTTTACAGAGGAAAATTATTGCAGATTAGGTAAAAAGGAATATTCCTTTACAGATGTTTATGAAAAATTATTAGAAGATTTTAGTAAGTTAGACTTTGAAACATATTATATAACATTGTATTTAAGTGATGAATCTTTATATAATGAAAGATTAAATAGGGAAGGCAAAGCTGTATTTCAAGGTTCTAAATTTGAAGCGTCAAACAGCATAAACCAACAAAGAATGTACCTAAAAATGGCTGAAGAAATAAAGGAAAAATATCCTAATATTAATGTCGTTAATATTGCAAATGATAGAGAGTTAGATGTAGTTAAAAAAGAGATAAGAGAAATAATAGGATTTTAATAATACATAATATGAAAAGAAAAATAAAGAATTAATGAGAAAAAATGAGATTTATTCAGATTTTAGAACTTTAATTATTGACAAATCATAAATAAATCAGAAATTGAACTTTTAGTTTAATTGGAATATTTTTCAAAAAATGTTATAATATATATCGATGGTGCATTATTCTAGTCGTACTTAAATTTACGAGGGTGGGGCTAAAAATCCACTAAAGGGCACATCGTTGAAGTTTCTTGTTTGTGCGCGAAATGCCAGTTTTGTGTGTATTCAGGGAGTAAAGAGGTTAGGGTAACATATAATGGCATATATGTGATTCCCTGGTTTCGCGGAGGCTTAAATAGAATTTTAAGTTAAACCTATGTTGAGTGCCAAGACACAAAATACATAGTGTAGCCTGTCTCGAGTGAATGTATTGGGATTAATTTTACACAAAGTAATTAATACTTTGGCCAAGTGTAGTTGCTTTAGATTATGAAATTGCATTTGCAAAAAAGACTAGTAAATTTGTAAAAGTATGTTAAGGAAAACTTCTAGAATGTTTGCTTTGTCAAAAGCTTGAAAATCTAGGGATTAAGGTACGGATTTTAGTGGCGATCTGGTGGCTAAATGTAAATTTAGTTATTTCCCTTAAACGGAAACGGCTCAGGTAGTAATGCCAAGCGGGAAGTAGAGAAATTCAACCAGACCTAAACCGTAAAATTTACTTAGGTTTTTACCATCTATTTATAATTTAATTTAGTTTAAAAATTAGGGGCAAGCTTAGGCTTGTCTTAATTTATAAGAAAGTGAGTATAAAATGAACAAAAATAAAGAAAATAATAAAGAACACTCGAATATGAAATGGGTTATACAATCATTTGTAATAACATTTATATTATCTGTAATATTTTCATATGTATCAACAAATGGAGTGTCAAATTTAAGTTTAATACCAGCTATTTTAATATTGGTATTAGTAATTTTAATAGGAATATTTTTTGATATTATAGGTGTTGCTGTAACAGTAGCAAATGAGGAAGAATTTCATGCTAAAGCAACTAAAAAAGTAAAAGGTTCAAAGGATTCAATAAAATTAATAAAAAATGCTCCAAAAGTTGCAAATATTTGCGCAGATGTTATTGGTGATATTTGTGGAGTATTAAGTGGTGCAATAAGTGCATTAATAGCAATTAAAATTTCTAGTGAATTTAAAATGCCTTTTAATATTCAATTTATTTTAAGTGCATTGGTGTCAGCTTTAACAGTTAGTGGAAAAGCTCTTGGAAAGGAAATTGCTAATAATAATTCTACTGAAATTGTTCACAAAGTTGGAATTGTTTTAAATAAATTTAGTAAAAAATAGGGAATTGGGGACGGGTCAAAAATCCCTATTTTATATTTTGGAGGTTTAATTTATGAAAGCTTTAATTACAGGAGCATCTTCAGGTATTGGTAGAGATATGGCAAGATGTTTGGCAAGTAGAGGATATGATTTAGTTTTAGTTGCAAGAGATAAGGAAAGGCTAAGTCAATTATCTAAGGAATTAGAAGAAAAAAATAAAATAAAAGTTCAAACTATATCTATGGATTTGTCAATAGAAGAAAATTGTAAAGAATTGCACAAAAGTGTATCAGATGTGGATATCTTGATTAATAATGCTGGTTTTGGAGATTGTGGAAATTTTACAAAAACAGATTTGAATAAAGAGTTAAATATGATAAAAACTAATATTGTAGCTTATCATATTTTAACTAAATTGTATTTGGTTGATATGAAAGCTAAAAATAGTGGCAAAATTTTGAATGTTGCTTCTATTGCGGGTTTTATGCCAGGACCATTGATGGCAACATATTATTCAACTAAAGCTTATGTGGTTAGACTTTCTGAATCTATTAGAGAAGAATTGAAAAAAGAAAAGTCTAATGTTCAGATTAGTATTTTGTGTCCAGGTCCTGTAAATACTAACTTTAATAGTGTGGCAAATGTTAAGTTCCATATGAGAGAGGCTAGTAGTAAAAATGTTGCTGATTTTGCTATTAGAAAATTATTGAATGGTAAGTTTTATATTATTCCTGGGTGGGATGTAAAACTGGCTATATTTTTTAGTCATTTTGTGCCAAGTAGTTTTATTTCTAAAATTACTTATATGGTGCAGAAAAGAAAGTTAGAGAAATAAAAAAAAAATATTTCAAAAACCCTTGACAAATCAACAAAAATAGTGTAAAGTATATTAGCATTACAAATTTTAAGAGGTAGTTGTTATGGATGAAAAAATAAAAATAAGTATATTGTGTGATTTATATGGTAAATTATTAACCGAAAAGCAATTTGAATTCTTAAATGACTACTATAATAACGACTTGTCATTATCAGAAATAGCAGAAAACAACGATATAACAAGACAAGCAGTTAGAGACATTATAAAGAAGGGAGAGAAAAAGCTTTTCGAATATGAAGAAAAGTTGTTATTTATGAAAAGGATGTTAAATCAAGAAAAGACAATACAACATATTTTATCAGAATTAACAAAAATAGAAAAAGACTCATCTGATAAAAAAGTAGCAAATATCTTGGAAACAATTAAAAAAGAATTAAACTGTTTAGTATAGGGAGGAAATCAAATGGCTTTTGAAGGATTATCTTCTAGATTGCAAGAAATAACAAGAAAATTAAAAGGAAAAGCAAGAATTACTGATTCAGATTTAAAAGAAATGTTAAGAGAAGTAAAACTTGCACTATTAGAGGCTGATGTTAACTATAAAATTGTAAAAGAATTTATAGCAAATATTCAAGAAAAGGCTTTAGGGCAAGATGTATTAAAATCATTAACACCAGGTCAACAAGTAGTAAAAATAGTAAAAGATGAATTAGTAGAATTATTAGGGGGAACAGAAAGTAAAGTAAACTTTTCACCAAATCCACCAACAATAATAATGCTAGTTGGACTTCAAGGTTCTGGTAAAACAACAACAGCTGGAAAACTTGCAAATCTATTTAGAAAACAAGGTAAAAAGCCATTATTAGTAGCATGTGATGTTTATAGGCCAGCGGCTATTAAGCAATTACAAGTTGTCGGAGCTCAATTAAATATCCCTGTATTTGCAAACGAACAATCAAAAAATGTTGTACACATTGCAAAACAAGCAATAAATGTAGCAATGTCAAAATTAAATGATGTAATTATTTTAGATACAGCTGGTCGTCTACAAATAGATGAACAGCTAATGGAAGAATTACAAAATGTTAAAAAAAGTGTAAAACCTCATGAAATACTATTAGTAGTAGATTCTATGACTGGTCAAGAAGCTGTAAATGTTGCAGAAACTTTCAACGAAAAAGTTGGAATAGATGGAATAGTATTAACAAAATTAGATGGTGATACTAGAGGGGGTGCAGCACTTTCAGTTAAGAAAGTTACAGGAAGACCTATCAAGTTTGCAGCAACTGGTGAAAAACTAAGTGATATAGAAGTTTTCCATCCAGATAGAATGGCATCAAGAATTTTGGGAATGGGAGATATTCTAGCAGTTATAGAAAAAGCTGAAGAGGCCTTTGATTTAGAAGAAGCAGAAAAATTAGAGAAAAAGATGAAAAAGAGTGAGTTAGATTTAGATGATTATTTGGCTCAAATAAGACAAATGAAAAAAATGGGTTCTTTTTCATCATTATTAAAACTAATTCCTGGAATGAATCAATTTAAAGATATAAAAGTAGATGACAAAGAATTTGGAAAAATTGAAGCTATTATTTGTTCTATGACACAAAAAGAAAAAAGAAATACAAAACTTTTAAATGCAAGTAGAAGAATAAGAATAGCTAAAGGTAGTGGTACTACAGTTCAAGATATAAACAAATTTATTAAGTCTTACGAAATGACTCAGAAAATGATGAAACAAATGAAAAACAAAGGCGGAATGAAGAAGCTTATGAGTGGCATTGATGAAAATGCACTTAAAAATTTTAAGATCTGAGGTTAGAGGTTGGAGGTTGGAAGTTAGAGGTTAGAAGTTAGAAGTTAGAATGTTTTACAATGTTCTACTTCACCAACCTCCATTTCACCAACATCTATTTTATTAACATCTATATTAATAGTTATTAAATTTTTAAATTTATATAAATAAAAAATCCCGAGGAGGTGAATTTGAAATGGTAAAAATAAGATTACAAAGAGAAGGAAAGAAAAAAGCTCCTTTCTATCATATAGTAGTAGCTGATTCTAAATCTCCAAGAGATGGTAAAATAATTGAACAAATTGGTACATATGATCCAATGACAAAACCATCTACAATAGTTTTAGATCAAGAAAAAGTTGCTCAATGGATAAAAAATGGTGCAAAACCAACAGACACAGTTAAAAAATTAATTGAAAATGCAGCAAAATAATTTTAAAGGGGAAAAAACATGAAAGAAATTATTGAAACTATAATACTAAATCTTGTTGATAATAAAGATGCAGTTGAAATAACTGAAAAACAAGATGAAAAATCTATAGTATTTGAAGTAAAAGTTGCAAATGAAGATATGGGTAAAGTAATAGGAAGACAAGGAAGACTTGCTAAATCTATAAGAACAGTTGCTAAAGCAATTGGTGGTAGAGAACATAAGAAAGTTTCTGTAGAATTTATTGATTAAAATTCGAAAAATAATTGCCATTTGGCGTTGTTAAACTTTAATTTATAAAAAAGGGATTATGTTGTATGCAAGAATTTTTAGAAATAGGTCAAATTGTTAATACATTTGGAATTAAAGGAATGGTAAAAGTTAAGCCTTTTACAGATGATATTACAAGATTTGATAATTTAGAAAAAGTATATGTTGAAACAAATAAATCTAAAAAACAATATGAAATCGAAGAAGTAAAATATCATAAGGATATGGTTTTAATTAAATTCAAAGGGATAGACAAAGTAGAAGATGCAGAATTGCTACGAAATTCATATTTAAAAGTAAATAGACAAGATGAGCCTGAATTAGAAGAGGGTACATATTATATTGTTGATTTAATAGGATTAGATGTTTATTCTGACGAAGAAAATTTACTTGGAAAAGTAGATGACATATTTAATAATGGAAGTTGTGACATATATGTTGTAAAAGATGAACTTGGAAAACAATTATTATTACCTGCAATATCTGATGTGATTAAAGAAATTAATTTAGATGAAAAAAGAATAGTTGTTCATATTTTAAAGGGTCTAATTTAGAAAGATCGGTTCCGATTGGACAAAATGTCCAAAAAGAAACGTCCCCTTTGGACAGGAGATAATTATGCGATTTGATGTTTTAACACTTTTTCCAGAAATGTTTGAAGTTTTAAACCAGAGCGTTATTGGAAGAGCAAAGGAAAAAGGACTAATAAATGTTAATTTAATAAATATTAGAGACTTTTCGAAAGATAAACACAAAAAAGTTGATGATACTCCTTATGGTGGTGGAGCAGGAATGGTGATGCAGCCAGATGTAGTATATGATGCTTATAAATCTGTTAAAGATGAAAAGGCGAAGGTTATATATATGTCTCCACAAGGTAAAAAATTGGACCAAAAAAAAGTAGAAGAACTATCAAAACAAGAACATTTAATTCTTCTTTGTGGTCATTATGAAGGGATTGACCAAAGAGTACTTGATAAAATTGTTGATGAAGAAATTTCAATTGGTGATTATGTATTAACAGGTGGAGAACTTCCAGCTATGGTACTAATCGATTCAGTTAGTAGATATGTTGAAGGGGTTTTAAAAGATGATTCAACAAAAGAAGAATCATTTTCACAAGGACTTTTAGAATATCCACAATATACTAGACCAGAAGTTTTTGAAGGAGAGCAAGTTCCAGAAGTATTACTTTCAGGTCATCACGAAAATATTGACAAATGGAGAAGAAAAAAAAGTTTGAAAATAACTTTAAATAAAAGGCCAGACCTTTTAGAAAAAGTAGAATTATCTGATGAAGATAAAAAAGTTTTAGAAGAAATAAAAAATGAAGTGCCAAACCAAGTAGGCACCGCTCAAAAATAAAGAAGGAGGTAAATTCTAAAATGGATATTATTAAATCAATAGAACACGAACAACTTAAGAATAAAATACCAGAATTAAAAGTTGGTAATACAGTAAAAGTACATGTTAGAATAAAAGAAGGAAACAAAGAAAGAATCCAAGTTTTCGAAGGAATTATAATTAAAGTTCAAGGTGGAGGAGTTAACCAAACATTTACAGTAAGAAAAACATCTTACGGTGTTGGGGTTGAAAAAACATTCTTAATTCACTCACCATTAGTTGAAAAAGTTGAATTAGTTAGAGTAGGTAAAGCAAGAAGAGCTAGATTATTCTACTTAAGAGACAGAGTTGGTAAATCTGCTAAAACTAAAGAAATGGTTGGAGCTAGAATTGAAGATAAAGAAATTACTGTTAAAGAAGATTTAGTAGAAGAACCAGTAGCTGAAGAAGTTAAAGAAGAAGTTGTTGAAACTCCAGTAGCTGAAGAAGTAGTAGAAACAGTTGAAACACCAGCTGTTGAAACAGCAGAAGCTCCTGTTGAAGAAGCAAAAGCTGAAGAACCAGCAACAGAAGAAACAGAAAATAAAGCTGAATAATTTTAAATAAAAACTCGCATAAATATATTGTGTGAGTTTTTATTTATACTGAATTAATTTTAAATAATAATTTTCTGCATATAAAGTGTAAAAACATATGCAGAAAACATAGATTTACTGCATATAAAATTGTAGAATATAAGCAATAATTTTATAAACTTATAAAAAAGAAACATAAAAATACATAAGCATATCTAAAAACTTTTTTCTGGCAAAGTCTATTAAAAATTTCTTGATAAGACTCATTTAAAGCACAATACTTATCAACAAAAGTCAAGATATAACTTTCTTTATATCTAGGTAAAGCAAAAGTTACGGGCCACATATGCTTTAAAATAATATCTGTTTCCTTATTATTCAAATCAAATAATTTGGCAGCATTTTCATATGCCGTTTTAGGATGTGTAAAAGCATGTAAGCCTTTTCTTCCATTTTCTCTTTTTCGCCAGTCGTACAAAAATAAATCGTGTAGCATTGCTGCTCTGCTACAAGATATATAATCTAAATTGAACTTTTTGCAATATATGTAACAATAATATGATGCTATTAAACAATGGTCAAAACAGGTTGTTTCATAGTGCTGTCTGTAATTTTTCATTTGTTTAACAGTCTCATTTTCTATTATATCTTTAATTATATTTATAAATTCATTATCATTGTAAATTCTTTCTAGTAAATTTTCCAATTAAAACACCTTTATCCTTATTTTCATATTTATTTTAGTATATAATGATATGTGTGTCAATAGAAAAAAATGACAAATTTTAAACTTTATAATAAATATGTTACAGTTCAGCAAGGCATAAAAATTAGCCGTTCTAAATGTTGATATATGAATATTTTTTGCAAAAAACATAGCTATGGTCTACCATTGGGTCTTTTGCTTCAAAATATTAATATATCAACATTTAGAACTACTCTATATAAAAATTAAAACTGAACTGTAACATAAATATTGACATATACAAAAAATAAAAGTATAATTTATTTAATAATATATAAATATTTATATATAAATTTAAAATAAAAATGTGTAAAATCATAATATTTGAGGTATACTTTTAATATAATATAAATTGTAAAGGTGGTAATTAAAAATGGAAAATAAAATAGACTTTTTTGAAAACGGGGATTACAAATTTGTTACAAATTTGATAAATGAGAAAATAGAGACTTTAAAGAAGTATAAGGATTTTAATGAACAATATACAAAATTGTATGACACAATTGATGAATTAGAATTGATTTTAGATGATAGCCAAAAGGAAAAATTTAATGAAATTATGCAAATGTTTTATAATACTGAAGAATATTATTTTGCTTTAGCATATTCATTAGGTGTTAAATATGGAAAAGATTTAGAAAAGTTATAAAATAAAGTTAGATTTAAAACAATAACTTTGCTGAAATTGTTTTAATTCTAACTTTTATAAAATTTATTTTGATAAAAAATAATCTATAAAATGTAATATACTTTCTTTATCTCTTTTTGTTAATTTTTTGAATTTTTCTTGATATATAGAAACACTATTTTTTAAATCTTCATCTAACAAATCATATAATATAATGTCAGGTGTGATTTTGTAAGCATTGCATAGTTTTAGTAGTGTATCGATACTTCCTTTAGAAAGACCTCTTTCTATTTGGCTAATGTGCCTAGGTTCTAATCCTGTTAGTTCTGATACTTGGTTTTGTGTTAAGTTGTTTTTTAATCTATATTCTTGAAACTTATTTCCGATATGTTTATTTTCATCTGATTTTTCCATTTTTTTTCCTCTTTTCTATTATAATATAATATTTTATATCATTTTTGTGAAGGATTTTAAAATTGATAAAAGTCTATTGAAAAACGATAGAAGACATAAAGCATATTGACATTTTTTTGCTTTTATAGCATTTGACTTAAAAGACTAAATGTTATAGAATAATATCATATAGGAGGTAATCTTATGAACCAAAAAGAAAAAGAAATATTAAAAATAGAAGAAAGTTTTAAAGACACAATAGAAAATGATCTGTACAAAAACAATACACAAAATAAAAAAATAGAAATAAAAGACATAAAATATGTAGGAGAAGCTACATGGCAAGACAAAGTTAATGGTAAACCAATTTCTGATAAAGTTTTTATAGTAGACATAGAAATTAAGGAAATAGATGAAGAAGGAAAAGAAAGAATAACAGAACAAAAAAGTTGTTATTTAGGAGATAAATGCATAGGTGGAACTATAGGTGATGGAGAAATATTATTTAAGTCTACATTTGAAAATTCTGAACCTGATAAAATGCAAGCAGTAAATGAATTATTAGAAAATACACCAGAACAAGAAATAGAAAATAATTCCATGAAAAAATTACAAACTAAAGAATTAACGGAAATTTTAACAGCACATTTAGGTAGAAAAGTTTCAGAGGAAGAAGTTCAAAAACTATTAGAAGAAATGGATAAATCTGAAATTGAAGAGCTTAAGGAAGAAAAAGAAGAACAAAAAGACAAAAACAAGAATGAAAATGTTTTATCTAAAAAGCAGACAGAAAAAATTAAAGTAAATGGAATCCAAAAAGCTGATTTGAATAAAAAAGTAGATGGTAAAGAAACATTAGGAAAAAGGCTTGATTTAGAAGGATATGATAGTTTATATGTCGTTTATTCTGACAAAGTAGATGATATTACATCAGAAACTAAAAGAAATAACACAACATATTCATTAGTTGGTATGACAAAAAATGGAGAGGCAAGAGTTTTAAATGATGAGTTTGAAATGGATAAAACAGTTGGAAATAATGCAAGTAGAGAAACAACAAAAATAAGAGCAAATAGCACTGCTACAAGAGATAACAAGGATTTATCAATATATACTAGAAAATCTAATGGAATGAGCATAGGTTGTGAAAATAACCAAGGACATGTTGATATGTTTTTATATCAAAAAACATTAGAAGAAAATGAAAATGTTGGAATCCAAATTGAAACATCTCAAACTCGAATTATTCCAATGGAAACTAGAGAAATAATGAATAGAAATAAAGGAATATATCAAAAGGAAAAAGTGCAAGATGAAATACAAGAACATACTGAAAATGGATGTAAGCCAGATGATGTAAAAGATTTTGATGGAGATGAAACTACAGGAACACACGAACATATTGATGTAGATTATTATGTACAAGATATATTAAATTATGAAAATGATGAAGGAGAAGAAAAAATTAAAGATGTTTTTACAGAAAAAGAAGTTAGAGATAAACTCTTAAGAGAACTAAAAGAACATAAAGATGCGCTTTCAACTGAACAAATTATAGAAAATGTAAAACAAGAAATGAATCAAGATGCAGAATTTTATGATAGAGAACATAAATTGTAACATTTATAATTCGACAAAATATAATATAATAGAATAATATTTTGGAGGATTACATATGGAAACAGAAGTAACAAATTTGAGTCAATTACCATTAAACAAATATGGAACCATACAAGAATTAAAATGTGATGGCAATATACGAAGAAGGCTATTAGATATGGGATTAGTAAAAGAAACAAAAATTAAGCCAGTATTAGTAAGCCCATCAAAAGATCCAAGAGCCTTTGAAGTAAGGGGAAGTATAATTGCTATTAGAAAAGAAGATGCAGAAAATATAGGCATAAAATTCTAACTTGTGAATGCTAGAACTACAAAGTAAAATTGACATCATATTTAAAGTGTGCTATAATATATTTATAAAATGCAAAAGCATATTCAATAATAAGGAGGAAAAAGATATGTTATCACGGAACTCAAGGTTTTCGCCGGATAGCGAACCAAGGACACCTTTGGGAAGGAGTTATGGAAGTCAATCCAAAAGTGGCAGTAATAGTTACAAAAACAGAATTTACGAGGAAGCTTATGATTTTTGCCATGATATTCTAAGAGAAATGCAGGACAGATATGACAAGGCAAGAAACATGAAAGGAGCAAAAACTAGAGTTATCATAACAATGAATAATAACCTAGAAAGCATGCGAAATAAGGCTAGGAGAATTGGACTTGATCCCGACAAGGAAATTCAAGAGAATGAAAACAATGCGGAAGTTAAAAAGAAGATTCTTAGTGACATACAAGAAGCAAAAAATTTAATAACACTTTTGGAGGTGACAAAATGAATATGCGAGGGAACATGTAGTATATGTTCCCTTTAAAAATGCTTAAAGAAAAAATTAAGAATTGACAACTATACTATTTTGAAGTAAAATAGAATATGTAAAAGGAGAGATTTATGCAAACAAGTAATAAAAAAATTTTTGATAATTTAGTATCAAGAACGAAAATATATCTAGTAATAATATTTCTTTTATTATTAGGAATATGCATACAAAACACAAAATTTATAATACCATCAATTATATTATTTGTATTAATAATGGCATACACATATTTTGCTAACAACAAAAGAAAAAGTGAGATATCAGAGACATTACAAGATTTAACACTAACAGTAGATTCAGCAGCAAAGACAAGCTTAATAAACTCACCATTTCCACTTATAATATTAGAAACTGATGGAAATGTTGTATGGAAAAGCTCAAAATTTGCATCTGAATTTGAAGATATTGATATAAATACTTTTGTAAATGATATAATATTTGATTTAAAAGAAGAAATTCAAAATAAGAAAAATGAAAACGACAAATCAATATTAAAAAATATTCAAGTAAATAAGAGACAATATAGAGTTGTTGGTAAATTTGTCAATTCAAAAAGATATTCTAAAAATGATAAAGAAGAATATATGGCAATTTTATATTTTATTGATGAAACAGAAAACATCAAATTACAAAAAGAATATAATGATTCTAAATCATGTGTTGGAATTATTATGATAGATAATTATGAAGAAAATATGCAAATGCTAGAGAGTGAAGAAAAAGCACAATATATAGCAGAGATAGACAAAGAAATATATGAGTGGGCAAATGAAACTAATGGAATTTTAATAAAATCAGATAGAGATAGATATATATACATTTTTGAGCAAAGATATTTAGAGAAAATTAAAGAAGATAAATTTAGTATATTAGATAGAATAAAAGAAATAGACCCAAAACAAAAAGTACAATTTACTTTAAGTATTGCTATTTCTAATGAAGGAGAAGTAGATAGAGACAAATATAAATCAGCTCAAACAGCAATGGATATTGTCCTTGGAAGAGGTGGAGACCAAGCAGTTATTAGACAAAATGATATATATAAATTCTTTGGTGGAAGAGCTCAAGAAGTAGAAAAAAGAACAAAGGTAAAAGCAAGAGTTGTTGCACAAGCTTTAGAAAATCTTATAAAAGAATCAAGTAAAGTAATGATTATGGGACATGTTAATCCAGATATAGATGCAATGGGCTCAGCAATAGGAATTTATAGATTAGCAAAAAGTTTGGATAGAAATGCATATATTATTACTAGTGAAACACCAACATTACAAAACTTCAAAGATAGTTTATTAGAAGAGCCAGAATATGAGGACGTATTAATAAATAAAGAAGTAGCAGAAGAAAATATTGATGAAAATACATTACTAGTAATAGTTGATACTCATAAAACAAACTATGTTGAATCAGAAGAAGTATTAAAAAAAGCAGATAAAATAGTAATAATAGATCATCATAGAAGAAGTGCTGATTATATAGAAAATGCAACATTAACATTCCAAGAAGTATATGCATCATCAGCAGCAGAGCTTGTAACTGAGTTATTACAATATGCAGAAGTAAATGTAGAACTAAAGAAAATAGAAGCGGAAGCTCTATATGCAGGGATAATGATGGATACAAAAAGCTTTACATTTAAAACAGGTGTAAGAACATTTGAGGCAGCAGCATATTTGCGTAAATGTGGAGTAGACATTATTAGAGTAAAAAAATGGTTCCAAAGTGATTTAGAATCTTTTAACAAAATTGCTGATATAGTAAAAAATGCTGAAATTATAGATAATTCAATAGCAATAGCATTATGCGAAGATACAAATTATAAAGATGTTAGCTTATTATGTGCTAAAGCAGCAGATGAGTTACTTACTATAAGTGATGTTACAGCTTCATTTGTTTTAGGTAATACTGGAGAAAAAATATGTATTAGTGGACGCTCAATTGGAGATATAAATGTTCAAATTATACTTGAAAAATTAGGCGGTGGCGGACACATTACTTTAGCCGGTGCTCAAGTAGAAGATATGACAATGGAGGAAGCAAAACAGGAATTAATTATAAGAATTAATGAATATTTTACAGAAATTGAAAATTAAATGGGTCAAAAGGAATGCCCCTTTTTGATTCATTTATCAAAAGGAGGGATTAAGAGTACAGAAAGTGGACTTAAAGTCTCTCTTTTTTAGCTAAGGGAGATGTTCTTAAATTGGTTCAAAAATATATTGAAAAAAATTCAAAAATAGTGTAAACTATATGATATTAAGAGATAAATAATTAAAACAAACGAAGGGATGCGATTTAGATGAAAGTTATATTAAAAGCAGATATAAAAGGTGTAGGAAAAAAAGATGAAGTAATAAATGCATCAGATGGATATGCAAGAAACTTTTTATTTCCAAAAAATTTAGCAGTAGAAGCAAATGCGGAGAACATGAGTAAATTAAAAGCAAAACAAGATTCAAATGCATTTAAAAAATCACAAGAGAAAGAAGAGGCACAAAAAATAGCAGATAAACTATCAAAAATATTATTAAAAATCAAAGTAAAAGCAGGTAGTAACGGAAAGATATTTGGTGGAGTTTCTTCAAAAGAAATAGCTGAGAATTTGGAAAAACAATATCAAATAAAAGTTGATAAAAAGAAAATAGATTTAAAAGATGCAATAAAAACTTTAGGAACATTTAATGTAGACATTAAACTATTTGAAGGGGTTGTTGGAAGAGTTAAGATAGATGTTATTTCGGAGTGAAAAATAGAGGTTGGCGAAGTAGAGGTTAGTGAAATAGATTATTTATATCTAACCTCTAACTTCTAACCTCCAACTTCCGACATCTGACCTCTGATAAAAACAATATAACTTTATTAAGTAATCTATTAATTTTTAGGGGGAATAGTAATGGATATAGGAAAAGTGCCACCACATGATATAGAAGCAGAGCAAGCAGTAATTGGAAGTATGCTAACAGATAGTGATGCTGTATCTAGTAGTATTGAGGTTTTAAAAGAAGAAGATTTTTATAGAGAAGACAATAGAATAATATATTCTGCAATGCTAAATTTATATAATAGAGCAGAGCCAATTGATTTAATTACACTTAAATCAGAATTAGAATCAATGGGGAAATTTGAAAAGGTTGGTGGATATGAATATTTATCAGCATTACCTGACAAAGTTCCTACAACTGCAAATGTTGTAAAATATATAAAAATTGTAGAAGAAAAGTCAACATTAAGAAATTTAATAAAAACTGCAAATGAAATAATAGAGATGGGATATGATCCAACTGAAGAAATAGAAGATGTTATGGAATGTGCAGAAAAAAAGATTTTTAATATAATGCAAGACAAGAATCAAAAAGGATATGAAGCAATAAAGGACATATTAGTAGATAGCTTTACAGAATTAGAAGAATTATATAACAGAAAAGGACATATAACAGGTGTGCCAACAGGATTTGCAGATTTGGATTATAGATTAGCAGGTTTACATGGTTCAGAACTTATATTAGTAGCAGCAAGGCCAGCTATGGGTAAATCAGCCTTTGCTTTGAATATAGCCACAAATGCAGCTTTAAGAGGTAATACGCCAGTTGCAGTATTTAGTTTAGAGATGTCATCAAAGCAAATGACTAACAGAATTTTATGTAGCGAAGCAATGGTTGATAGTAATAAAGTAAAAACCGGAAAACTTGAAGATGAAGACTGGTCAAAACTTGCAGAAGCAATAGGACCACTTTCTGAAACTGGAATTTATATAGATGATACACCAGGTATTTCAATTATGGAGATAAGAGCCAGATGTAGAAAATTAAAATTAGAAAAACATATAGGATTAGTTGTAATAGATTATTTACAATTAATTCAAGGTAGTAATAAAAGAAATGGTAGTAGAGAGCAAGAAATTTCAGAAATAAGTAGGTCATTGAAAATATTAGCTAAAGAATTGGAGGTACCTGTAATAGCGCTTTCACAATTATCAAGAGAGGCAGAAAAAAGACAAGACCATAGACCAATGCTTTCAGATTTGCGTGAATCTGGAGCGATTGAACAAGATGCTGATATTGTTATGTTTTTATATAGAGATGATTATTATAATAAAGAAAGTAAAAAACAAAATGTGGCAGAAGTAATTATTGCTAAAAACAGAGGTGGTTCAACTGGAACTGTTGAACTTGGATGGCTTGGAAGTTATACTAAATTTGTTAATCTTGAAAGAAGATATGATGATTAAAAGGGATTTAGGAACGTCCTAAATCCTTTTTTGAAAGAGGAAAAGAAAATGAAAGAAAAAGTTTTAAATACAATTAAAAAATATAATTTAATAGAAAGTGGAGACAAGCTAGTTCTTGGAGTTTCAGGAGGACCAGATTCTATTTCTATGCTAAATATTTTAAATGACATAAGAAACGACAAGAATTTACATATGGAGTTTGATATAATAGTAGCACATATTAATCATATGATTAGGGAAGAGGCTAAAGATGATGAAGAATTCGTTGAAAATTTTTGCAAAAAAATAGGTGTTCCTTTTTATGCAAAAAGTATAGATGTTCAAAAAATTGCTAATAATAATAAAATAGGAACTGAAGAAGCTGGTAGAAATGCAAGATATGAATTTTTTGATGAAATTTTAGAAAAGACTAATTCAAATAAAATTGCAATTGCTCATAACAAAAATGACAAAGTTGAAACTATGATTATGAATATGCTAAGAGGTAGCGGAATAGCAGGTTTGAAAGGAATTGAACCTATAAAAAACAATAAATATATTCGTCCTCTTATAGAATGCGAAAGATTTGAAATTGAACAATATTGCAAAGAAAATAATATTGATGCAAGAATTGATAGAACTAATTTTGAAAATATATATACCAGAAATAAGGTGAGAAATGTTGTAATTCCATATATTAAGCAGGAATTCAACCCTAATATAATTCAAACAATGGACAGGTTGTCAGAACTCGTTAAGGAAGAGGATGAATACCTAGAGAATACTGTAAAAAATATATATAAAGAGTTAATTATAGAAGAAAAAGAAAAAGAATTTGTTATGGATTTAAAAGGCTTTAATAAACAGGAAAAGGTAATAAAATCTAGACTTTTGTTATATACTATATTAAGACTTTTAGGCTCAACAAATGGAATTGAAAAAATACATATAGAAGATGTAATCAAATTATGTGAGAATAATATAGGTAATAAATATTTAACTCCTAATAAAAATATAAAAATTTTAATAAAAACAAACAAAATTTATTTTATAAACCAAAAACTGGGTTAAGTGAGTATCCGTAAAGCTTGAAAAGACAGTGTTTTTTTGTAATGAAAACGTAATAAAAAAAATATTGAAAAACAAAAATATATATGTTATAAAACTTAATAGTCGCAGATGAGCGAAACGAAGTGATGGGAGGAATTATTTTGAAAAACGGAATCAAAACATTAGCAATGTGGCTAATTATAGGAGTAATATTTATAGTATTGTTGTCATCTGTAATGACAAATACAAGTACTAAATTAAAATATTCAGAATTAATTACGAAAATAAATGAGGGAAAAGTAGAGTCAATAGTTATAGATGCAGATGGAAGCTCTGCAACAGTAGAACTTACTGATGATAAAGTTAAAAAACAAGTAAATATTCCTAATATGGAAAGCTTTATGAATTATACAGAAGACTTTATAAAAAATGGAGCATTTACATTAGAAGAAAATTCAGCATCAGTATTTTCAATAATATTAAGTTTATTAACACCATTTGGAATTTTAATAATTTTCTTTATATTCTGGTTCTTTATGATGGGTGGAGTTAATAATTCACAAAATGGCGGAAAATCAATGTCATTTGGAAAAAGTAAAGCTAGAATGATGACACCAGCTGATAGAAATAAAATTACTTTCGAAGATGTTGCGGGTGTTGATGAAGAAAAAGAAGAATTACAAGAGATAGTAGAATTTTTGAAAAATCCAAAGAAATTTACAGATATGGGAGCTAGAATTCCTAAAGGAGTTTTATTAGTTGGTCAACCAGGTACAGGTAAAACACTTTTAGCAAAAGCTGTTGCAGGTGAAGCAGGTGTGCCATTCTTTATTATAAGTGGTTCAGATTTTGTTGAAATGTTCGTTGGTGTTGGTGCTTCAAGAGTTAGAGATTTATTTGAACAAGCTAAGAAAAATGCACCATGTATTATATTTATAGATGAAATTGATGCAGTTGGACGTCAAAGAGGTGCTGGACTTGGTGGAGGACATGATGAAAGAGAGCAAACTTTAAATCAATTATTAGTTGAAATGGATGGTTTCTCTGATAATGAAGGTGTTATAGTTTTAGCTGCAACTAACAGACCAGATGTATTAGATAAAGCATTATTAAGAGCAGGAAGATTTGACAGACAAATAGTTGTTGGAGCTCCTGATGTTAAAGCTAGAGAGCAAATATTAGAAGTTCATTCTAGAAGAAAGAGATTAGCAGATGATGTTGATTTAAAAGTTATTGCAAAAAATACTTCAGGATTTGCAGGAGCAGACCTAGAAAATGTATTAAATGAAGCAGCACTTTTAGCAGCTAGAAGAAACTTAAATGAAATTGGAATGAAAGAAATTGAAGATGCCATGGTTAAAGTTACTATGGGACCTGAAAAGAAAACAAGAGTTAGAAGTGAAAAAGAAAATAAACTTGTTGCATACCATGAAGCAGGTCATGCGGTTGTAAGTCATTACTTAGAAACACAAGACCCAGTGCATCAAATATCAATTGTACCAAGAGGTATGGCCGGTGGATATACAATGTATAGACCAACAGAAGATAAATCTTTTATGTCAAAAACAGAAATGGAAGAAAATATAGTATCACTTCTAGGTGGTAGAGTTGCAGAAGCTTTAATATTAAATGATATTTCAACAGGTGCAAGTAATGATATTGAAAGAGCAACAAAGATTGCAAGAAGTATGGTTACTAAATATGGTATGAGTGAAAGAATAGGAACTTTAATGCTTGGGTCTGACCAAGGTGAAGTGTTCTTAGGTAGAGATTTTGCTCAATCTAAAGAATATTCAGAAGAAACAGCAGCAGTTATAGATGAAGAAACAAAAGCAATTGTTGATAAAGGATATAATAGAGCAAGACAAATACTTTCAGAACATGCAGATAAATTGCATGCAGTAGCACAAATACTTCTTGAAAAAGAGAAAATTGAAGCAGATGAATTTGAAAGAATATTTGCAGAATAATGTGTGTAAAAGGAGCAAGAATGAAAATTCTATGCTCCTTAGTGTTATCTTATAAAATTTTAAACCAAATTTTTCGTTTTAAGAATTTTAGAAAATCAGAAGTATTTCCTTTAATAAATGTGAATTTATTAAGTAAAAAAGCATGATTATTATCTATATAAAGATAAAAAAATTCTTTTGTTTCATATACTCTATACATTTTCCAATATTTTATTTTCTCTGATTTTTTCTTATCAGAAATCACAAAAAATTTTTCATAAAACGTAAATGTAAATTCTTTTTCTTTTTCGAATTTTTCTGTTTTTAATTCTTTTTCTACTTGTTTATTAGGATAAACAAATCTATAAAAACAGAAAACACCTAGAATGGTAAATAGTATAAATGAAGTTGAATATTTCGAATATTGTAAATTTATAATAATACAAAAAGATAATAGTAAAATAGTTACTATTGTAGTAAATGTATATTTATTTTTAAATTTGTTTTGATGAAATTGTAGATATTTTTGATATATTTCTTTTGTGTATTTTGTTTTATTTTTAAATAATATTTTCATATTTCTTGTTCCTTATATTTTTTTGATTATTATATCATAGAAAACAAGATTTTACATAAAATTTAGAAAAAATATTTACAAAATCCCATATATGTGATATAAATATAGTATTCTATTTAGTCCATATAGTGGCTTAAAGTTTAAAAATCAATAATTTAAATCAAATTTTTATTATTTCAAAAATAAAAATCAATTTAATTTTAAATCAAAATTAAAATCCAAAATTAAAAAGCAAAATATAAAAGAAAAGGAGGGAAGGCTATTTAGTGCGCATAAGATAAATATACTAATGATAAATATGCACATATTAACTAAATAGAAAATATTTATTTTATTATATAGAAAGGTTGATTAAATGAAAAAAACAAAAAATATATATTTAAAAACAAATGTATTATTAATAATATTTATGCTTATTTTAAGTAATTTTATGCCATTTATATCTAGTGTAAAGGCACTAAATGTTGGTGAAAAAGTAAATTTAATATCTTTGGGTGAGTGCCCACATGATTTAGGTGTTAATAATGGATATGTTGTAACTACACTTGTTGGATATTATAGAGATGGAGAATTTTATCCAGCTTATTGCTTAAATAAAGATCTTTCAGGTGTAACTGAGGACTTTAGTTATGATGTGGATATAGACCATATTATAAAAGATTCGGAAACTTATAATAAAATTTGGAGAGTTATGATGGCGGGGTATCCTTACAATACACCAGAACAAATGGGATTATCTAGTTGGCAACATGCATATCAAGCAACAAAGATGGCAGTATATTGTGTAACTGGTCAAAGAAGTATAGATGAATTTTTTGCATATACTCCTCAAGGGCAAGAGATAGTTGATTGTATTTGGAGATTATATAATGCTTCACAAAATAGTAATTCGGCTTATGTTAGTCCGATTTGTAATATGACACCAGAAGGAACTTTATATTTAGAAAAAATTAATGGAAAAGAATATTGTGTCCAAAAATATAATTTTTCAGGAAATAATGAAATGCCTTCATTTACAGTTACTCCATCAGAAGGAATTATATTTAACATGCAAAATCAAGAACAAACAAATTATGATGGTAATGGAAGCTTTAAATTGGCTATTCCAAAAGATAGTTTAAAACAAGATAAACAAATAAATTTAAAAGCTAAAGCAACAATAAAAACATATCCAATTTTATATGGAGCAACAAGTATTCCAGGTACGCAGGATTATTGTTTGTCTTCATATCCATTTGAAGCAACAGAAGCATCTACAACTTTGAAAATTACAATACCTTCTGTAAATATTAAAAAAGTAGATGAAAATACTAATGAAGCACTAAAAGGAGCAGAGTTTAATATTTATAAAGACGTAAATGAAAATGGAAAATTAGAAAGTGAAGATGTTTTTATAATAAAAACAGAAATAACAAATAGTAGCGGTATAACTACTGTAACAGGATTAACACCAGGCAAATATATTGCAAAAGAGATAAAAGCGCCAGAGGGATATTTATTAGATTCAACTGCAATACAAACTTTTGAAATTAAAGCTAATGGAAATAGTATTAATTTACAATTTGGAGATATTGAGCCATTAGGGACAATTACAATTAATAAAACAAATAATTTAGGAAATAAATTGGCAGGTGCAGAATTTCAAATAATTGCAAATGAAAATATCAAAAATGCAACTAAAACAAAAACATATTATACAAAAGGCCAAGTTGTAAAAACAGCTATAACAAATTCAAACGGTCAAATCATTGTAAATAATTTGCCACTTGGAAATTATTTAGTTAAAGAGACCAAAGCACCTACAGGGTATTTATTAAATACTAATACCTATAATGTTAATTTATTATACAAAGACCAAAATACGGCTGTAATTAATTACATAATTGATAAAATAATAGATGAAGAACCTTTTGGAACAATTAATATTACAAAACAAGATGCAGAAACAGGAAGTGTAACTCAAGGTAATGGAAAATTTGAAGGTGCTGAATATAAAATATATGCAGCAGAAGATATTTATAATGTAGCAAAAACAAAAAAATTCTATTCTAAAGGACAAGTTGTTGCTTCAAGAATTATAAAAGAAGATGGTACAACAGAAGCTGTTACTAATCTTCCTATGGGGAATTACTATGTTAAAGAGACTAAAGCACCAGAAGGATATTTAATAGATAACAACACATATAATGTTACTTTATCCTATAAAGACCAAACATCAAAAATAATTACAACTTCTATAACAAGCAAAGAAAATGTAAAGAAAAGACAAGTAAATATATTTAAATTAGGGATAAAAATTTTATCTGGTCTAGTTCCAGGATTAGAAGGTGTAGAATTCACAATTAAGCTTAACAGCAATGTAGAAAAAGCCTTAGCTCAGGGTTATTCATATGCAGAAATTTGGAATGGAATTGATGAATATGGAAATAAAGTTTCAGTTGATTCTAGTAGAGTACAAGAAGCACAAAGAATAGCTCCTACAGTTTCAAAAGTTGTAACAGATAAAACAGGAAATGCTTATACAGATATGTTGCCATATGGTAAATATATTGTTAAAGAAACTGTAACACCTAAAGATTATGAAACAGCAGTTGATTTTACATTTTTAATTACACAAGATGAATCTGAAATTAAAGATAATTCTAAAAAGACATTAAGATTAGTTGTAAATAATGAACAACTTGAAAGCTATATAAAATTAGTAAAAAAAGATAAAACAACTGGGAAAATAGTTACTGCAAGTTCTGCATCTTTTAAAATTAAAGCAACAGAAGATATAATAGACAGAGCAACTAAAAATGTTATATGGCATAAAGGAGAATATATCACACAAAAAATAGGGAAAACAACTTATGATACATTTACTACAAATTCTAAAAATTTAGTAGTATCTCAAAAGAAAAATTCATTTAGTAGTATTTTTGATGATTTAGGAACAGTTATAACACCTCTTAAACTTCCAGTTGGAAGTTATGAAATAGAAGAAATCGAGTCACCAGAAGGGTTCTTGAATTTAGATGAAACAATTAAATTTGAAATAAAAGGTATTAGAGATTATGATAAAGATCAAGATGGAGATTTTATTAAAGAGATAGAAATTTTAAATGAACAGCCAACAGGGGCAATTAATTTAACAAAAGAAGTAATTCATAGAGGAGCAGAAGACTCAGATATATCTTTAATAGACACTTCAGATTTATCTAGTATAGAATTTAAGCTAACAGCTAAAGAAAATGTTTTGGATAAAGCTGATGATTCTATTATTTATAAAGCAGGAGATGCCGTTGGAACATATAATCTATCCAAAGATGGTAAGTTAGAAATAAATAATCTTCCAATGGGAATTTACAATTTAGAAGAAACAAAAACAATTGACGGTCTAGTTGTAAATAAAGAACCTATTGAAATAACACTGACAAAGCAAGATAATACAACTAAAGTTTATACGAAAGATGTATCGGTAGAAAATAAAACGACTTTAGTAGAGATATATAAAATTGATAAAGATTCAAAAGAACAAATTACTGGCGCAAAATTTGCGTTATATGATGATGCAGGAAATGAAGTTACATCTTGGGTATCTGATGGAACACCTTATATTATCGAAGGGTTAAGTATTTATAAAGAATATGAATTAAAAGAATTAGAAGCACCAAATGGATATTATTTATTAGATAATGATTTTAAATTTAATGTTGTTGATAATGAAGGATTACAAAAATTTGAGGTTCCAAATGAAAAGGTCTTAAAAAATATTATAATAAACAAAAAAGATGCTGATACTTTAAATTTGATAAGTAAAGATTTTTCTTTTGGATTATTTGAAGATAAAGAATGTACTAAATTAATTAAAAAAGTAAATTCAAATAAAGATGGTACAATTGCTTTTTATGATTTAAAGGTTGGAACATACTATATTAAAGAAACTGTAGCTCCAGAATATTATAATATTTCTGATAAAGTATTAAAAGTTGAAATAAAAGCAGATAAGCAAAAAGGAATTATTATAGATGATGAAGTACAAATAGAAGAAAATTATACAGCTAAAATAGATTTTGAAAATGAAATACAAAAAGGAAAAATCAAAATTAATAAAGTTGATTCAGAAGATAATAGTATTAAATTAGAAGGTATTGAATTTAATATATTTGATAAACAAGGCAATTTTATAGAAAAATTAGTAACTGATTCTAGTGGTATTGCAGTATCTTCTGACTTAAGATGTGATACTGATTATGTATTAGGTGAAACAAAAACTATAGAAGGATATGTTTTAAATAATAAGCCAGTAGAATTTAGAGTGAGTAATGAAGAAACTAAAGAAATTAAAGTAGAAAATGAGAAAATTAAAAAAGTTTTGCCTAAAACGGGATTTTAAAAAAAATAAAATAACAAATGTAAACTATTGACAATATGCCCCATAATAATGTATAATCTCGAGTTTGACAGTTTTAAAGAAGTAAAAAGCCTGTAATGCACTTAAATAG
>CAMCQH010000024.1 GCA_945877035.1 uncultured Clostridium sp.
AATTAAAATTTATGATTTTAAAATTTTAAGCCACTATATGGACTAAATAGAATATACTATTTATATCACATATAGTGGCTATTGTAAATATTTTTTCAATAATTTTATGTAGATTTCATCGCAAAATTCCTCTTTTTTCGACAAAATTGCTTTCTTGTATTTTCATTTTTCTAACCATATTTGTTTAACCGTAATATCATTGTATGTCATATCATGAGCACGCCACGTGCCAAAAGCCACATAATATTTTCCATTCAATAAACTTACATCAAGTTCATTAATTCCACATTTTAATGACCCATTATACACTATAGCAGTATGTGCTGGAATTGAACTATTATCTGTTATATTAAATCGTGGTGCGTCATTACTTACTGTAATTTCATCTACGTACATATATATCTTCTTAATATCAGTTAAATCAATAGAATTAATTGTTATAAAACCTGACGAATATCTTACTTTTGACGTAGAGGCAAACAAATTATTAGTATTTTTTTTACAATTTTCATAAGTCCATCCAATATATTTTTGATAACTTATTATATCCCATCCACCAGTAATTTCTTCACATTCATCACCTTCGTTATATAAATATACAATATTATCTTCGACTTTTATCGTACAGCTTTCTTGTATATTACTTCCGTCTTGTGCTATCGCTGTAATTGTCGTTGTTCCTTTTGACACTGCGGTTATTGTTCCTTCTGATACAGTTGCAACATCAGTATTACTACTTATCCATGTTATTTTTTTATTATTTGTATTACTTGGACTTATTGTTGCTGTTAATGTTTCAGTTTCACCTACTTTTAAATTTATTTCTGTTTTATTTAGTTGTATTTCTGTTATTAGTTGTTGTACTGTTACTGCATTTGATATTGTTTCCTTTGTTCTTCCAGCTACGTCTGTTGTTAATACATGTAAATAATAAGTTCCTGCTGTTGTTGCACTTAATGTTATTGTTTGTGGATTACTACTAAATGTTCCTCCTGTATAGCTACTTGCATCTGTTCCTATTGCACTTGCTGTTGTATTATATACCCATTTACAATTTTCTATACTTACTCCACTTTCATTATCTGTATGTGTTACTGTTGCTGTTATTGATTTTGTTGTTCCTACAGTTGTTGCACTTAAATCTATGCTTGCACTTGGGTCTGTTCCATCTATTATGTTATTTGTTGCTACCGTTCCTCCATTTGTTCCATCCCATAATCTTGCATATAATTTATCATTATGCAATAATCCTGTTACATTTGTTCCTGTTGTCCATCCATTTTCTGATGTACTATTTACTTGATATTGTATTGTATATCCTATTTCTGTACTACTTATTATTGTACTTGCTTTTCCATTTGACCATGTTGCTGGTGTAAATGTTATTGCACCTTCTCCTGTTGGAACACTTCCTAATGGAACATCTTTTATATATTCTTTTATTTGTCCATTTTTTGCTGTTGCTACTATTTTTATACTATAATTTTTATTTTGCAATAATTCTGAAATTGTATATTCTAATCCTGTTGCCTCATTTCCTGTTGCTGTTTTCTTTATAGTATAGTCTGCATCATCTTCTGATTTTATATAAATTTTTAGTTCTCCTTCTTCATTTCTACTTGTCTTTATTTTTAATGTTATTGAATTTGTTGTTTTTGTTACATTTTCTAATGTTATTACTGGTGGAAATTTTCCTTTTTCTCCTATAAATTTTGCTCCTGACATTTCTACTTTATATACATCATCATCTACTTGTACATAAAAATATACAGGAACCTGTTCTCCATCTTCTAAGGTACTTGTGCTTTCATCAACTACAACCTTTTTTCCCATTTGGGCTAATTCTGTGTTACTATATGATGCTACTCTTGTTGCTTCTATTATTTGTTCTGCTGTTCCTGTTGGTTTTTGCATTTGCACTTCCATTAATTTCAAATTTAACCATTCTGTTACTTGGGCCCTCTGTGATTCTTTTCTTGCTTTATGTGCTTGTTCGAATATTCCTTGGTTTGTTAGTGCTTGTATTGATATTCCTGCTAATATCAATAATAGTATAATTGTTATTACTAACGCAACTAGCGTTATCGCCTTCTCTTGTTTTTTTCTTTTTTTCATTTTTCATTTGCCTCCTTTTCACATTTATTATACTTTAACGTAGGGTATTTGTAAATACCTTATCTTAAAAAATTTTTTATATTAAAATTTTACTAGAGGTGATTAAAATGTTAAAATTTAATATAGAAAAACTCCTAAAAAAGAATAAAAAAAGCAAATACTGGCTTTGCCAAAAAATGAATATAACTAATAGAAATTTAAATAGAATTATAAATGGTGAAACTACTTCTATTTCATTTAAGTATATTGAAGAATTATGCGAATTTCTGGATTGCACTATTGATGAACTTATTGATATTGAAAAAAATGTTTAACATCTTTTTTTTCGACTCAATAGTTCAAAAAAATCCCTTGACATCAATACCTATTTGGCATATACTAAACACATAAAATAAAAGTTGTTAATCAAAGATACAAATGACAACTAAATAAAAAAAGGAGGCATTTACATGGACAATCTAATCGAAATTAGATGGCACGGTAGAGGTGGTCAAGGTGCAAAAACAGCATCACTATTACTAGCCGATGCCGCATTCAACACAGGAAAATATATTCAAGGATTTCCTGAATATGGTCCTGAAAGAATGGGAGCACCAATTACTGCATATAACAGAATTAGTGACAAACCTATTACAGTTCATAGCAATATCTATGAACCAGACTACGTAGTTGTAGTTGATGACACACTTTTAGACGTAGTTCCAGTAACTGATGGTCTAAAAGAAACAGGAGCAATTGTAATTAATACAACAAAATCACCTGAAATAATAAAAAAATCTTTAAACGGATATACAGGAGCTGTTTACACAATAGATGCAAGAAAAATATCAATAGAAACATTAGGAAAATATTTTCCTAATACACCAATGCTTGCAGCAATAGTAAAGGTTAGCAAAATTATGACAGATGAAGCTTTTCTAGAAGATATGAAAGGTTCATTTAAACACAAATTTGCAAAAAAACCTGAAGTTATCGAAGGTAATATGAAAGCATTAGAAATGGCTTTGAAAGAAGTGAAAAAAATATAAGTTAGAAGTTAGAAGTTGGATGTTGGACGTTGGATATTAGATATTAGATATTAGATATTAATTAAAAATCTAACCTCTATTTCACAAACCTCTAACCTCTATAAAAGAAAGGAGATTTTTAAATGTCAACAAATATAGATAAAACAACCCCTATGGAAGATTTAACAATAGGTGGAAATATTTATACAGCAGCAAATGCAAAAGAATTCAAAACAGGTGACTGGAGAAGTGTAAAACCAGTTTGGATTGAAGAAAAATGCAAACAATGTGGACTATGTTTCCCAGTTTGCCCTGATAACGCAATTCCAGTATGCAAAGATTCTTTAAAAAGAACAGATTATAATTATGATTATTGCAAAGGTTGTGGTGTATGTGCAAAAGTATGCCCATTTGCAGCAATTGAAATGAAGGAAGAAGGTGCAGATGAATAATGAGTATTAGAGAAAGATTAAGTGGTAACGAAGCTGTTGCTACTGCAATGAAACAAATTAATCCAGATGTTGTTGCAGCATTTCCTATTACACCATCAACAGAAATTCCTCAATATTTTTCAACATTTGTAGCAAATGGTTCAGTTGATACTGAATTTGTTGCAGTTGAAAGTGAACATAGTGCTATGAGTGCTTGTATAGGAGCTCAAGCCGCAGGTTCAAGAGCTATGACAGCTACATCAGCAAATGGTTTATCATTAATGTGGGAAATGATTTACATAGCTTCAAGTTTAAGACTTCCTATAGTTTTAAACTTAGTTAATAGAGCCGTATCAGGACCATTAAACATTCACTGTGACCATTCAGATGCAATGGGTGTAAGAGATGCCGGTTGGATAATGCTATTTTCTGAAACAAACCAAGAAGCTTATGATAATAACTTAATGGCTCATAGAATTGCTGAAAACGAAAATGTACAATTACCTGTTATGGTATGTCAAGATGGTTTCATAACATCACATGCAATTGAAAATATCGAATTAGAAGAAGATTCAGAAGTTAAGAAATTTGTTGGTGAATATCACCCAGAACATTATTTATTAAATAAGAAAGAACCAATAGCAGTTGGTCCATTGGATTTACAAGCTTATTTATTTGAACATAAAGCTCAACAAGCAGAGGCTATGAAAGCTGCTAAACAAGTTATTTTAGATGTATCTAAAGATTTTGAAAAATGGACTGGAAGAAGTTATGGTCTATTTGAAGAATATAAATTAGATGACGCAGAAATTGCAATAGTTTGTATGAACTCAACTGCAGGTACAACAAAAGCAGTTGTAGATAAATTAAGAGAAAATGGTGTAAAAGCTGGTTTATTAAAAATAAGAGTTTATAGACCATTCCCAGGAGAAGAAGTTGCAAAAGCTTTAAGCCATTTAAAAGCTGTCGCAGTTTTAGATAAATCAGATTCATTAAATGCAATTGGTGGAGCATTATATGAAGATGTAACATCTAGTATGTATGTTGCAAAAGAAAATGTTCCTGTTGTAAACTATGTTTATGGAATTGGTGGTAGAGATACTACTGAAAAAGATATCGAATCAGTATATACAGATTTAGCTGAAATCGCAAAAACAGGAAAAGTAGAAAATCCTTATAGATATTTAGGATTAAGAAGGGAGGCTAAATAATTATGGCATATAATTTAAAAGAAGTCGTAGCTAATAAACCTTCAAGATTTACAGAAGGACACAGAATGTGTGCAGGATGTGGAGCACCAGTTGTTGCAAGACATATTTTAAGAGCATTAAAAGAAGAAGACCATGCAGTAATAGCAGCAGCTACTGGATGTATGGAAGTATCAACATTTATATATCCATACACAGCATGGACAGATTCATTTGTACACACAGCATTTGAATCAGCAGGAGCTACTTTATCAGGAGTAGAAGCAGCATATAAATCACTTAAAAAACAAGGAAAACTACCAGAAGATGAGCACACAAAATTCATCGCATTTGGTGGAGACGGTGGAACTTATGATATAGGATTACAATCATTATCAGGAGCCATGGAAAGAGGACACGACATGTTATATGTATGCTATGACAACGGGGCATACATGAACACAGGAATCCAACGTTCATCAGCAACACCAAAATTTGCAGACACAACAACATCACCAGCAGGAAAAGTTATCCCAGGAAAAATGCAATCAAGAAAAGATTTAACAAAAATAATGGTAGGACATCACTTACCATATGTAGCACAATCAATCGCAGTAAATAACATGAAAGACCTATACGAAAAAGCAGAAAAAGCAATCTACACAGAAGGTCCAACATTCTTAAATGTCATGGCACCATGCCCAAGAGGATGGGGATATGCAACAGAAAATTTAATGCAAATTAATAAATTAGCAGTTGAAACATGTTATTGGCCTTTATATGAAGTTGTTAATGGTGTTTACCACATTACTTATAAACCAGCTAAGAAACTTCCTATTGAAGAATTCTTAAAACCGCAAAAAAGATTTAAACACATGTTTAATCCTGGAAATGAGTGGATGATTGAAGAGTTCCAAAAAGAAGTTGATAAGAGATGGCAAGAATTATTAGATTTAGAAGAAATGACAAATAAAAATTAGGGATTGGAGGCGAAGCCTCTAATCCCTAATTTTTTAATTATTCTTCTTCTGGTGCTTCAACAGGACAAACCCCTGCGCAAGTACCACATGAGATGCAAGCTGATTGATCTATAACAAATCTTTCCTCACCTTGTGATATGCATCCTACTGGACATTCTTGTGCACATGCTCCGCAAGATATGCATTTATCTGTAATTTTATATGCCATTTTTCTCACCTCCTAAATTTTTTCCATCTTCTTGTTCTAGTTTTTCAAGTTCTTCTAGTTCTTTTTTATTTTGTATTTCTTCTTCATCTAGTTGCTCTCTTTCAACATCTTTTATGATTTTAACATCTTTTGCATCATACTTTTTATATGTATATCCTTCTTCATTTTTGAATTTTACTCTTAATTTTTCTTTCAAAATTTCTATATTGTCTACTTCTCCTTCACCATCTTCTGTCTTTACTATTGCCCCAATATTTGGAAGGTGTTGTAGTTTTTCTTGGTATGCATCATTTTCATATTTTAGACAACACATAAGTCTTCCACAGTTTCCTGATATTTTTGATGGATTTAGTGACATATTTTGTTCTTTTGCCATTTTTATTGAAACTGATTCAAATCCGCTTAAAAATGTGCAGCAACATAATTCTCTTCCACATACACCATTTCCACCAATTCTTTTAACTTCGTCTCTGACTCCTATTTGTCTCATTTCTATTCTTGTTTTATAAATAGCAGCTAAATCCCTTACTAACTCTCTAAAGTCTATTCTTCCATCTGATGTAAAACAAAATAAAATCTTACTATTATCAAACTTGCATTCAACTTCTGTAAGTACTATATCAAGTCCATGTTCTTTTATCTTTTCTTCACACACTTTGAATGCTTCTTTTTCTATTTTTTTACACTCTTCATGTCTTTTTATATCTTTGTATGTTGCTATTCTCAATACTTTTTTTAAAGGTGCTACTATTTTATCATCTTCTACATGTCTATTTGGAATTAATACTTCTGCAAATTCTTCACCTTGTGAAGTTTCAACTATTACTCTATCACCTTTTCTCACTCTTAATCCTCTTGGATTAAAGAAATATATTTTTCCTAATTTTTTAAATCTTATTCCTATAATATTTTTCAAAATTCAATTCACTTCTTCCCATAAATTAAGTAACATATTATCTATACTCATATCATAATTTGCATTTGATTGCAACCTTTTCTTTGTATCTTCAACAATTTTTATGCAATTTGCATATTTATTTGACTCTTTTGCTAAATTGATAAGTACTATATTTATATAATCTAATACTTCATCTCTCTTATCTTTTGATTTATATATCGTCTCTGACATATTTAATATATCTATCTTATCTTTATTTTCCAAGCTATATATTATCTGTTCAATTCTTTGATATTCTTCTTGTTTATCTTTCAGTTGAATTGCCTTCCCTATACTCCCTTGAAAAGAATCTATCATAATTTGACTGTCTATATCTATTTGATAATTTTCTTCCATATAACTTTCAATATCTTGATTTGATATTTTATCAAAATGTAATATCATACATCTTGATTTGATAGTATTTAGAAAAGCACTTTCATTAGAACCTATTAAAATAATAGTAACATATTCTGGTGGCTCCTCTAAAGTTTTTAGCAAACAATTTTGAGCCTCACCGAGTCATCTTGTCAGCATCATTTATTATATAAACTTTTCTATTTGATATTATTGGCTTTTCAGCAACTTTATTTTGAAATTCTCTTATTTGCTCTATTTTTACACTATTCCCATCAGGCTCTATAATTATAAAATCTGGATTATTACTTGTATCAAATTCTATACAAGATTTACATTTGTTACAATATTTATTCTCATCAGTACATAAAATCATTTTGGCAAACTCTTTTGCAATTAGCTTTTTACCAATTCCTTCAGTACCTATGAATAAATAACTATGAGATGCTCTATTATTTTTTACAGAATTTATTAGCGTTTCCTTAATTTTATCATTTCCTAATATATTTTCAAACATCCTTACTCCTTCTTTTATTTTTTATTTGCAAAAGATTACATATATAAATTTTGTAATGTAGTGTGGGGACCGTTCAAAAATTCTCAAAAGTTTGTCAAAACTTTTGTTAGAATTTTTAGAATGGGGATAATGAAAAAATTTATATATGTAATCTTTTGCAAAATTAAAATAAAATTTATTTGACTTTGCCGAATAAATTTAGTGGCCAAATTCTAATCCAAACTTTACTCTCTATTTTTTCAAGTGGAATACAACCAAAAGCTCTACAATCAGTACTATGACTTCTATTATCCCCCATTGCAAACACGCAATTCTCTGGAACAATAAAATCATCTAATCCATCTGAATCTGTAACAATACCCTCTGGTAAATAATCTTCTTGAAGTTGCTCACCATTTATATAAACATTTCCATTCATAATTTCTACATGTTCACCTGGTAAGGCTATTACCCTTTTTATATAACTATCTTTTCCAATTTCTAACACATAATATCTAAACTTACTCCATCCCCCAGTTGGCTCATTATTATATTTTGCAATAGGATTAGAATTATTTGCTTTATCATATGTATTATATGATGCCTTACTTGGTGCTTCAAATGTTATTATATCTCCTCTTTCTGGCATTTTCTTTGTTGTTCTTACCCATCTATTAAGCCATAGCCTTTGGCCTTCTATTAATGTTGGTTTCATTGATACTTGTTGTACTATTGTAGGTGTTCCTATATAGTATCTAAATAACAGTGCTAAGATTACTGCTATTACTATGCAATAAATCCATTCTAGTATATCTTTTACTTTTTCACTCATTTATATCTATCTCCTAACATTTAACTTATTTTTGCATCTCATACATTATACATTAATTTGGAAGAATTATCAATAAAAATATTGCAATAGATAAAAAAAGTTGTCAACTAAATTATGCTATTTTGACAACTTTATAACTTTTATTGTTTAGTTGGAATACGAATTACAACTTCTGTACCTTCTCCAACTTTACTCTTAATATCAATACTTCCACCATTTTTGTCCAAAATTTCTTTAGCAATAGAAAGACCTAAACCTGTACCACCCATTTCTCTAGTACGAGCCTTATCAACTCTATAAAATCTCTCAAAAATTCTAGATAAATCATCTTCTGGAATTCCAATACCATTATCAAACACTTTTATATAAGCATCATTATAAACAAAACCAACATAAATCTTGATTTCGCCATTATCTTGAGTATATTTAATACTATTTGATAAAATATTTAAAACAACTCTTTCAATATCATCTTTATCTGCATATACCAAAGGAACATCAGCAGTTACAAAGCAATTAACTTTATGTCCTTTTTTCTTTATTTCAATAGCAAGTTTTTCTTGACATCTCTTTACTAATTCACCTAAGTCAAATGATTCCTTTTGAGTTTTCTTTTTGTTGCTATCATATCGAGAAAGTGTCAATAAATCAGTTACCAAACGAGCCATTCTTCTTGATTCAGATGAAATTACATTTAAAAATTTGCTTTGAGTTTCTTCATCATATCCACCTTCTAAAAGTGTATCTGCATACCCCATAATAGAAGTTATCGGTGTTTTTAATTCATGTGATACATCTGCCACTAATTCTTTTTGCATATTATCCAATTTCACATGTTCTGTAATATCTTGGATTACAGCTATTACTCCATCAGGTCTTTCATCTTCATTTTTAAATGGTGCAAATAAAACTTTTACATATTGGTCATCAACTTGAATTCTCTGTTCAGTAGATGTCCATGTCTCTAAATAAATTACTTTTTCCATATTTATATCTAACTTGAATTTATCAAAAATATCATTAAATGTATTATCTTCTGGACTAATACTTAAAAACTTTTTAGCTGCTGGGTTTATAAGTATTATTTCACCTTTCATATTAAAAGCAATAATTCCATCAGTCATATGTAAAAGAATAGTCTCTATTTGATTTTTTCTTGATGAAACTTCATTAAGCTTGTCCCTTAATTCTCTTCTTTCATCACCTTTTATGAATTTATTTTTTGGACAAATTACAAATCTTGATAAAAATGCTGAAATTAAAGCAACTATAACAATATATAAAATAACTATAATAGCTATTGAAATTCTTGCTTGTTGATACATATTATCAACTTTTGTTAATACTACACTAATATCATTTCCTTGATTTACAATATTTTTTATTTCACTTATAGATGTGATATATAAAAATCCTAAACTTCCTATAAGTATTAGTCCTATTATAACAGAAATCAATATAATTTTAGATTTAACATTTTTATACATTTTTTATTTCCTTCCTTTTTTGCTAAAAATATTTTCTATTTTTCATTTATTACTCGTACAATTTCTTTATATATCTTATCTTCAACATTATTTGTTGAAACTTTTAAGCTATTTTTTGACATTTGTATTTCTTTATTTTTATCTAAAACTATTTTTTCTATTTGTGCATTTAATTTTTCATAATTTAGTTCATCATTTAATATTATTTTAGCAGCCCCTACATTTTCAAGTACTTTTGCATTATATAATTGATGATTTCCACTTACATTAGGTAATGGAACTAATATTGAAGGCTTACCTAAATTAGATATTTCTGTTATAGTCATTGCTCCACTTCTTGCTACAATTAAGTTTGAAATATTCATTATTTCTTCCATATTATATATGTATGGAACAATTTTTGCATTTTCAATATTATTGATACTAATATTTTTATCTTGCAATTGTTCTTTTATAATATCATATTGTTTTGGTCCAGTAGCCCACATTATTTGATAATTTTTATTTAATTTATTTTTTAATATTCCTAAAATTGCTTCATTAATTTTTTGTGCACCTTGACTTCCACCAAAAATCAATACTATTGGTTTTGTTTCCTTAAGTCCTGCAGTTTTTATTATGTTTAATCTTTCACTAATCCCATAATCTTTTCTAGTTATCTTTACTGGTGTTCCTGTAAAAACTATTTTCTTTGCATTTTTAATTCTACTTTCCGCATCTTTAAAAGAAACCAAAATTGTATCTGTTTTTTTAGCAAGCATTTTCACTGCTTTTCCAGGAAAGGCATTACTTTCATGTAATAATGTTGGAATACCTAAATTATGTGCTGCTGTAATAGTAGCGCCACAAATATATCCACCTGTACCTATTACTACATCAGGCTTGAATTCTTTAATTATTTTTTTAGCCTCTCCATACCCTTTAAAAGTTTTATAGAGTTTCTTTATATTTTCAAGAGTCAACTTTTTACTTAATCCATAAGCATCTATTGTTTTTAGACCATAGCCTGCTCTTGGAACTAAGTCATTTTCTAATCCTCTTGTTGTACCTATAAAAATAATTTCTGAATCTTTTTCTTCTTCTTTTATTTTATTAGCGATAGCAAGCCCTGGGTTTATGTGCCCCCCTGTGCCTGCTGCAGCAATAATAACTCTCATAGATTTTCTCCTTTTTTATTTTGCACCTGCACGTGAAATATTAAGTAAAACTCCCATCTCGCACAGTAAGATAAATAATGCCGTACCTCCGGTAACTAAAGAATGGTAATGGAACACCTGTTGCTGGCATTGAAGATGTTACAACTGCAACATTTAATATAACTTGTATTGCAACTAATGATGTAATTCCAACAGTAATTAAGCTACCAAACATATCAGGTGCTTTCATTGCAATTAAAATTCCTCTCCAAATAAAAATTGCAAATAATACCAATACAACTGCACAGCCAACAAAACCTAATTCTTCAGCTAATATTGAAAATATAAAATCATTATGTGGTTCAGGTAAATATAAATATTTTTGTTTACTATCTCCTAATCCTACTCCAAATAGTCCACCAGAACCTATTGCATATAAGCTTTGAATAACCTGCCATCCATCACCTATCTTATCTTGCCATGGGTCCAAGAATGTTATAAATCTTTTTAATCTATATGGTTCTTTTGCAATAAGAAAAAACAAAGCAGGAACTCCAGCTCCAAGACCTGTAAACAAAAAATGTTTAAATTTACAACCAGCAACGATCATCATTACACAAACAAAACCAATTATAACTAAAGAAGCACTTAAATGTGGTTGTTTCAATAATAATGCAACTATAGGCAATACCCAAATAATATGAAATAAAAATCCTTCTTTATATGATTTTAATTTACTTACATTATTTGTTAATATACCAGCATAAAAAATTATCATTAAAAACTTAACAATTTCAGATGGTTGAAAAGAAAAAGTACTTGTTATATATATCCATCTTTTTGATCCATTTACTTCTCTACCAACAACCAAAACAGCTAATAATAATATAACTGATAAAACCAATGCTTGAATATAAAATTTTTTATAGAAACGATAATCAATTTTAGAAATAAAAAACATTGCTATTAACCCTAAAATTGCAAAAATTAATTGTTTTGAAAAGTATGAATAACTATTTCCACTTTCCGCAAGTGCTGATGGCGAACTAGCAGATAATACCATTACTAGCCCAATTCCTAATAGTAATAATATGGTTATTACTAGTGTAAAATCTATTGGATTATTTAAGAAACTTGAAAAATTCTTTTCTTTTTTCTTTTTCGCCATTTCTAATCCTCCTACTACATATATTTTATCTTAGATTTTAATATATAAAAATTTTGAAGTCAAAAACTTAAATTATATAATTTTTAACCCTACAAAACACGCAACTAAAGTCACTAAAGAGAATATCACTACAACCTTGTTTTCCTTCCAACCTGACAACTCAAAATGATGATGTAAAGGTGCCATTTTAAATATTCTATTTCCAGTTTTCTTAAAATATGCAACCTGCAATATTACAGATAAGGTTTCTAAAACAGGAATAATTGCTATTACAAGTAATAACAATGGCATTTTTAAATATAATGCTAACCCTGATATTACACCACCTAACATTAGAGAACCTGTATCACCCATAAAAACTTTCGCAGGATGTAAATTAAATATTAAAAATCCTAAAACCGCGCCTATTACAATACTACCAAATATTGATACTTCATATACTTGATTACTTATTCCTATAACTGTTAAACAAGTTATTATAATTGCTGAAACACTTGAAGATAGTCCATCTATTCCATCTGTAAGATTAACAGCATTTGTAGTTGCAAGTATAACAATAATTGCAAGTGGTATATAAATAAATACTGGAATATTTATATACATTTTAAATATTGGAATATAAGTTTCTGTACTCATTTTTAAACCTTGCACCAAAAATAGCACATATACCACTGCTATAATTAATAGCCCTAGCATTTTATAACTTGGTTTTAAACCTTCTGTATTTTTTAAAACCAACTTTTTAAAATCATCTATAAATCCTATCATACCAAACCCTATTGCAAGTAACAATAAAGGCAATAATTTTTTTCCTAAATTTTGATTTCCTTTAATAGCCAAAAAGATATATGAACCCGTAACTGCAATAATAATTGCAATTATCATTATTATTCCACCCATTGTAGGTGTTCCCTGTTTCTTTAAATGAGATGCTGGTCCATCATCTCTTTCTATTTGCCCTACTTTTAATTTTTTTAATATTGGTATTGTTATTAATCCACAAACTACTGAAATCACAAATGTGGCCAGCAATACTTTTATTTCAAAATCCAACTTTATCAAACCTTTCATATGTGTTGTTGGAGGTTGGAGATTAGAGGTTGGAGGTTAGACTTCTAACTTCTAACTTCTAACATCCAACATCTAACTTCCAACTTCTAACTTCTAACTTCTATTTAGAATTCATTTCTTCAATAATTTCTCTAACAATAATTCTCTCATCAAAAGGATATTTAACCCCATTTATTTCTTGATAAGGTTCATGTCCCTTACCCGCCAAAATAATAATATCTCTCTTATTAGCCATTTTTATAGCAGTTTTGATAGCTTCAGTTCTATCAACTACAACCTCATATTTTCCCTTTGTTTTCTTTATCCCTTCTTCAATTTGGTCAACAATTTTTTGAGGGTCTTCAGTTCTAGGATTATCAGATGTAATTATTGTATAATCTGCAATTTTTCCTGATATCTCACCCATTATAGGTCTTTTACCTGAATCTCTATCTCCTCCACAACCAAATACTGAAATTACTCTACCTCTTGTATAACTTTTAGCTGCTTGCAATATGTTTTGCAAACTTTCTGGCGAATGAGCATAATCTATCATTATAGTCAATTCTAATTTATTATCAACTAATTCTGACCTTCCAGGAACTCTAACTTCTTCTAATGCTTGTTTTATTGTCTCTGAATCAATTTCAAATTTTTGAGCTACACAAATAGCAGCCAAAGAATTATAAACACTAAATCTTCCTGGTATTCCTGTTTTTACTCTTTCATTTCTATCAGTTATTTTTACTTTAAAATCAACATATGAATTCGTAATTGTTATATCTTTTGCTAAAACATTTGCAAAATTATCAATTCCATATGTTACAATATTGCTTTCAGGAAATAATCTTGGAATTTTTGCAGCATGCAAATCATCTGCATTTACTATCCCTGTTTTACACATTTCAAATAGTTTCAATTTTGAATTAAAATAATCTTGCATATCTGGATGCTCTTTTTCACTTATATGATCTTCTGAGAAATTTGTGAATAATACAATATCAAATTGACATCCATCTACTCTATGTAGTTTTAAACTTTGTGAAGAAACCTCCATTACACAGACTTCAACACCTTCATCTACCATTTGTCTAAATATTTGTTGTAATTCTAAACTTTCTGGTGTTGTTCTATCACTATCTTTTAATTTTTTACCATTTATATATGTTGCAATTGTTCCTATTAACCCAACTTTTTTACCAGCTTTTTCTAATATTTCTTTTATCATAAAAGTTGTAGTAGTTTTACCTTTTGTTCCAGTAACACCTATCAATTTTAATTGTGCTGATGGATTACCATAAAAATTTGATGAACAAATTGCTAATGCTTCTCTTGTATCTTTAACCATTAACACTGTTATATCTTCAGGTACTTTTAATGATTTTAAATCACAACCTTCTTGTAGCATTACACATTTAGCACCATTTTCGATTGCATTTTCCACAAATTGATGACCATCTGTTGAAAATCCTTTGATAGCAACAAACATATACCCTTCTTTAACTTCTTTTGAATTTTTTTCAATTCCTTTAATATCAATATCTACATTTCCTTTTGCTTTTATTCCTTCTAGTCCTATTAATAATTTTTTTAATTCCATTTAGAATCATCCCTTCAATTTAATATGTGTTGTGACCAAAATCTTGCTCACAATTTTTCTACATTATATAACTAATTTTCTTTTTTGTATAGAGTTTTTTTAATATTTTGCATAAACTTTGCTTCCTTTATTAACAGTTATCCCCTCTTTAGGAGTTTGTTCTGTAACAACTGTATTCTCTTTATCCAATTCCTCTGATTCATTTTCTATATCAAGTTCTAATCCCAATTCCTTAACTAATTTTCCCGCTTCTTTTATACTTAATCCTTCTACATTAGGAACTTGAACCTGTTCAACTTGTTCTACTTCATCTTGATTACCTTGTGAAACTTCCAAATAAGGCAAAATTTCGCTAAATACTTGCCCTCCAACAGGAGCTGCAACTCCACCTCCTTGGTGTCCTCCCTCTCCAGTAGGATTATATAAAGTAATAAGAATAACAACCTGTGGGTCTTCAATTGGAGCAACACCTAAAAAAGAAGTTACATATTTATTTGTATTAACACCATCTTCTGAAGTACCTGTTTTTCCACCAATTCTATATCCTGCAACTTTAGCATTTTTACCAGTACCTTCTGATACAACAGATTCCATCATACTTAAAACTTTTTCTGAAGTTTCTTTAGAAATAGTTTGTGATTTCACTTTAGTTTCAATATCTGTTCTTTCTCCTGTTTCGCTATCAATAATCGCTTTCACAACTCTAGGTTGAACTAAATTTCCACCATTTGCTATTGATGAAACAGCTGTAACTAATTGTAGTGGTGTAATTTCAAATCTTTGGCCAAAACTTACTGTTGCAAGTTCAACTGGTCCCATTTTATTTTCAGCTAAGAATATACTTCCTGCCTCTCCTGGTAAATCAATTCCTGTTTTTTCTAGTAAACCAAATTTTTGTAAATAACTATAATATGTGTGAACTCCCATTTTTTGTCCAAGTCCTATAAAAATAGGGTTACATGAATTCATTAAAGCCTGTCTCAAACTCTCTGCTCCATGTGGTCTATAATACCTCCAACATTTAATTCTAACTCCTGCAACTTCAATTCCTCCTGTACAGCAAAATTGTCCTTGCTTATCTATATCTGTTACTAGTCCCTCTTCCAAAGCTGCTGATGCTGTAATTGTTTTAAAAGTAGAACCTGGTTCATATGTATCTGTAATTGCTCTATTTCTCCAAACTGCTTGCAAACTTTTTGTTTTTTCAGCTTGGTCTGCTGTATCCCAAATTCCTTTTAGTTCATCTGTGTATGCTGCATATGGGTCATTTAAATTATAATCTGGATATGTTGCCATAGCTAGAATATCTCCATTTTTAGGGTTCATGACTATAATATTTCCACCATCTGTGCAAATATTATCTATACAAGCTTCTTTTAAATATTTTTCAACAATTGACTGTATATTTATATCAATTGTAAGAACTAAATCATCACCATCAACAGCAGCTACATATGTTTCTCCTTCTTCTCCAATTTCTCCACCCTTAGCATCTGTGTGCCTCTTTATTGCTCCCTTTGTACCTGAAAGAGTACTATCATATTTTGCTTCAATTCCATCTAGTCCTTGGTTGTCACTACCGCAAAATCCTATAATTTGAGATGCTAGATTATTATTTGGATAATATCTTTTTGTATCTTCATCAATATTGATACCTGTTGTAATATTTTCTTCTTCCATCCATTTTCTAAGTTCATTTGCCTTTTCTTTATCTACTTTTTTGGCAATTGTCTCAATTGAACTTCTTTTTAAAACTTTTTTAAGCGTTTTTTCATAATCTAATTCAAAAATCTCTGAAAGTTTTTTAGCGACTTTTTCTTTGCTTTCTTTATCTATATTTCCTGGATTAACACTTACAGTTTCCACTGTACTACTTTGTGCTAAAACTTGCCCTGTTGAATCATAAATTGTTCCTCTTTTTGAATTTATAGCTCTATCTAAAGTTTGTTGTTCATATGCCATTTCTGATAAATTTTTTCCGTTAATTAATTGAATATATCCTAACCTTGCTATTAATGCTAGTATTATTAAAAGAACTACAAATAACATTATTCTCATTCTTTTTTTCGTTGATATATTTATTTTCACCATAAAAACACCTCTAATAATATTTATTAGAAGTGTTTAAATTTATTCTAAATATTTATATCCTATCAGAATAGCAATTTACATAAATTGACTTTTTGATAAAAATTTGTTACAATCATTTTATCAAAATCTGGAGGTACACATTATGAACTCAAAAAACTTATGTGGCATTGATATTGGTTGTACCAATATCAAAATGATGGCAGTGATAAATAACACGCCTATTAGCAAAACCATCCCCTCTGGAGATGATTTTACCCGGAAACAACTAGTTGATGCTATAAAAAATTTCTATTTATCATTTAAAATCAATTTTGATGGAATTGGAATTGCATTTTCTGGTTGTACCTCTGACTCTATTAGAGTTGATAGCACTACGTTGCCCTGCATTCAAGGTTTTTCAGTAACTGATTTAGCAGATTTGAATTGTAAAAATATTAAATTAATTAATGATTCAAATGCTGCAACTCTTGCAGGTACAATTGAATACCCTAATTCAAAAGTTCTTGTAGGTATTACAAATGGAACAGGAATTGGATGCGGTGTTTCAATTCAAGGAAAACTTTTCACTGGTAGTACTGGATTTCTAGGAGAAATCTATGGTAATCCTATCTTAGACGAAAATGGCAATGTTACTAAAATTGGAAGAATTTGCTCTGGCTCTAAAATATTGAAAAAATTGAATAATTCAGAATTTGAAACTGATAAAAAAGAAATTATTAGTCAAGCTACTATATATCTTGGTATTTTATTAGTTCAAGTTATCAATTTTTATAATCCAGATGTAATATACTTATCCGGTGGTGGATTTTCATTTGATAATCTTTTAGATAATGCAATTGAATTCGCCAAAGAAAATAGCTATTCTCATTTAAGTAAAAATATTATATTTGCTAAATCTATTTATCAGGGTTATGCAGGTTGTGTGGGTGCCATGAAATTAGTGTCAGAAAAATAGATGGTCAGCAATGACCATCTATTTTATATTTTTAATCTATAATACTATTCAAATATTTTGCCACTCCTTCTTCATCATTACTATTTGTAACAAATTTTGCCTTTTCTTTTACTTTCTCCAACGCATTTCCCATTGCTACTGAATTATCAGTTACTTCAAACATAGAAATATCATTTTCTCCATCACCAATAGCTGCAATTTCTCCACATTTCAAGTTTAAATATTCACACATTTTTTTCACTGCTTTTCCTTTTGATATTAATACAGAAGTAACATCACAATAATAATTTTTGCTAGGCTCCAAATCTGGATTTTTTAATCTTTTAGATTCGTTTTCTATTTTTATATTCATATTTGATTTACTCAAATATCTTTTAAATTCTTTCATTTTTTCAAAATCTTTATTTGAAACAACGCACTGTAATATTTTTTCTTTATCAGCTATTTCTAACAGTTCTTGTTCTGTTCTTACATTTTCTGCTTCATCTGGATAAAAATTCTTGTTCATTACTAATTCACAACCATAGTTAAATTTAATTTTATAATCATTTTTTTGTGAATACATTAAAAGCTCTTTTACAACTTCTTTTGATATTGGCTCACTATATATTTCTGTTTTATTCTCTATATCATAAGCCTCTGCCCCATTAGAAGAAATAATATATGGGCTTGTCCCTGCTAGTTTCTGGTATTCTATAGTATCTATTCTTGACCTACCAGATGATAATATTATTTTTATTCCTTTTTCTATACATTTATTAATTATATTTTTTGTATTGTCAGTAACTTCTCTTCTACTTGTTAGTAAAGTACCATCAATATCTATAAAAACTGCTTTTATCATTTTTTCTTGTCCTTTCTTAAATTTTGTTTATAAATACTTTTTAAATAAAATTTAGCACCAGCAATTTATAATTATTTTTCAACAAAATTATTTTAAATATTCTTTTACAAATTCACATTCTTCAAAATCCAAATCATATTTTGCTATTTTTATTAATTGTTCTACCATTTCTTTAGTATAATTACTACTCTTCTTTTCATAGAATTTTTTTAATGGTTTTTGTAAATCCATCATTACTTTTGTTGCCTTATTTACATTTTGTTCTTTTAATAATTTATTCATTTTTTCCATTTGGTTATCATAAATATTTTTTCCTACTTTAGTATTTTTTAATTGTTCTAATGTATTTTCTTCTGTAATCTCATCTAATGAGATATGCCTTTTAGGAATTTTATAACCTAATAATTGTTCAAATTCTTCATCTGTTACATTTTGTATATTTCCTTTTTTATAAACCTCTGGGAATTTTTTATTCATTTTATTATCATTAGATTTTATCTCAATTTCTTGTTCTAATACAATATCTTTACTAGATTTTCCTACTAATATTTTATATTTTCCTGATTCTATTTCCCATTTTTTTGTTTCTACATTATAGTATTCAAAATCTTTTTTTGATAAAACAACTGTTATCAACTTTTCTTCACCAGGTTTTAATTCAATTTTCTCAAACCCCTTTAATTCTTTTTTTGGTTTAAATATAATTGAATCTTCTTGTGAAATATAAATTTGAGCAATTTCTTTACCTATTACATTTCCAATATTTTTTATTGTAAAAGATACATAAATATCATCTTTTTCTTCAATATGTAATTTTGAATATTCAAAATTAGTATAACTTAGTCCATAACCAAATGGATATAAAACCTCTACATTATTAGTATCGTAATATCTATAACCAACGAAAATTGCTTCTTTATATTCTACACTTACTTCTGTTCCTGGATAATTTTTGTAACATGGTGTATCTTCTAATTTGAGTGGATATGTTTCTGCCAATTTCCCACTTGGATTTACTTTTCCAAGTAAACAATTTACCATTGCTCTTGCCCCAGCTTCTCCTCCTAGATATCCTGTAATAATTGCTTTTACTTTTTCTTTCCAAGGCATTGTAACAGGTGAACCATTTGATAAAACAACTACTACATTTTCATTTATCTTGCATATTTCTTCAATTAATTTATTTTGATTTTGAGGTAATTCTAATGTTTTTCTATCCATTCCTTCTGATTCATAATTTTCAGTAAGTCCTGCAAAAATTACTGCTATTTCACTTTTTTGTGCTAATTTAATAGCCTCTTCTCTCAGACTAATGTCATTTTCTGATTCTATCCTTTCATATCCTTTTGCATAATCAACTTTGATTTGATTATCTATAAAACACTCATAAGCATTTTCTAAATTATATGGATTAATAGTTGAACTTCCTGCCCCTTGATATCTAGGAGTTTTTGCCATATCACCAATAAGAGCTATTTTAGTTTTCTTTAATGGTAATATATTTTCTTCATTTTTTAATAATACAATAGAATCTTCTGCTATTTCTAAAGCTATATTATGATGTTGCTCTCGATTATAGTTCTTTAAATTATTTCTTTCATTTGCTTTAAATGCAACTTGTAATATTCTATCTATAATTTCATCTAAATATTGTTCACTTACTCTTCCAGATTTTACAGCATCAATAATTTCTTTAGCACCTTCCCCTCTTCCACCTGGCATTTCAAGTTCATTACCTGCAATCAATCCTTTAACTCTATCATTTTCTGCTCCCCAGTCTGTAATAACAATACCATCAAAATTCCACTCTTTTTTCAGAATATTTAATAATTCCTTATTTTCAGTACAATATTCCCCATTCAATTTATTATATGCACTCATAATTGACCAAGGTTTAGCTTCTTTTACTATAATTTCAAAAGCTTTTAAATATATTTCTCTTAATGTTCTCTCATCAACTACTGTATTAATTGTTCTTCTTCTGTTTTCTTGATTATTTGCTGCAAAGTGCTTTACACATGCACCAACACCATTTGTCTGTAATCCTTTTACATATTCTGTTCCCATTATTCCTGTTAAATATGGATCTTCTGAAAAATATTCAAAATTTCTTCCACACAATGGACTTCTTTTTATATTAATTGCTGGCCCTAATACAATATCAACTCCTTCATATGAAGCTTCTTCTCCTAATGTTTTTCCTAATTTATATGCTAACTCTTTATTCCAACTATTTGCTACTGTTGATGAAGCTGGAAAACAAGTAGATATTTCACTTTCATTTATTCCTAAATTATCAGCTTTTGTTTTTTGAACTCTTAACCCATGTGGTCCATCAGACATTGTGATTTCTGGTATTCCTAGTCTTTCAATATCTTTACTATGCCAATAATCTTTTCCAACACACAAAGTAGCTTTTTCCTCTAATGTCATTTTATCTATTAATTTTTTATATTTCATAAACTTTCTCCTTACTTTTTTACATATATATATCATATTTCATTATAAAATTCAATCAAATTCTTGACTTTCTGTAAACTTGTATGTATAATATATATTAAACAAGAACTTGATGTTATTAGATTTTTGTAAAAATCTAAAATTTTTTTAGTATGGGAGGTAACCTTATGCTATTTAGTATTATTGTTCCTGTATACAATTCAGAAAGATTCATTCGGGATTGTTTAAACAGTATTCTTGCACAGAATTATGATGATTTTGAAGTTATTATAATTGATGACGGCTCTACAGACAACACTTCTAGCATTTTGGAATTATATTCACACAAAGATTCCAGAATCAAGATTTACCGTTTTGAAAACGCTGGTGTATCTATTTCCCGGCGCAGAGGAATTTCATTAGCACAAGGAGAATATATTTTATTTGTAGATTCGGATGATACCATTTCTCCTGAATTGCTTAAAGAAATCAGTTCAGCCATTACCAATTTTGATCACCCAGATATCATCAGGCACCAGTGTAACCTTGTTGAAGATGCTCCATATAAAAACCATAATAGATATAATTTTGTAGAAAAGATGAATACAAATCTTAGTGGAATGGAAGCTCTTAAATTATGGTCTACTACTGGTAAGAAATACGCTGTGTACTGGCTGTTTGCATTTAGAAGAACTATTTTTTCAAATGTCTTGTTCCTTCCGGATTTGAGATGTTATGAAGATGTAGCTTTAATTCCACTTCTAATTGCAACTTCTAAAAAAATTGTAACTATTAACTATGTTGGGTATAATTATACCTGTAACAATGCAATGAGTTTAACAAATATTAAAGATAAATCCGCTGAAAGGGCTAGGGCAATAGACTTTGTTAAAGCATATAATTATGCCATTGAAAATTTTAGAAAAATAGAAAATGTTTCTGTTGCAGATTTGGCATTTTTTGTTGAAGATTATAACAAGCGTCTAAAAGGCAAATTCAACTCTTTGGATGAAGATTTAAAAAAAGAACTCTTTGAATCATTTAATATTTAATATCAAAAAATACATTATTACTATAACTGTGATAATGTATTTTTTATAAATTTATTTTTATTAATTATTTTAGAAATTAAAAATTTTATCAGCAATTTTTTCCCACCAGCTCTTTTCTTCCTCAATTTCAACTTTTTCAGAAGCTGATTCCACATAATCTTTTTTTGGAAGAGTAACGTAAACAGTTTGCCTATTACTTAATTTTTGCATTCCTAATTCTTCTTTAGCAACTTTTTCAACATTGTTTAAATTTAAGCTATTCTCAATGCTAACTTTTAATTGCTCATTTTCTTTTTGAAGAGTAGCAAGCTGTTTCTTTTGATCTTGAATCTGATCAAATTTTTTATCTATTTGAGAGTTTCTACAACTTATAGTCAATAATAGCAAAAATAAACCAACTACAGTAACAGTCATTCTCATTTGTTTGCTTCGTTGTTCTTTAGATAATTTTATTTGTTGTTTTGGTATTTCTTTAACAACTTTTAATTGACCTTTTTTAGGAGCTTTTTTACTTCTTCTATCATAATCAGGTTCAATTTTTCTAGGACTTGTTCCATATTGGTACCTTGCCTGTGCCATAAGTTATTCTCACCTCTCTTTCTATTTTTTTTCAAAAATTCTAAGCTTTGCACTTTTACTTCTTGAATTTTCTTCTTGTTCTTCTTTGCTTGCCACTATTGGCTTTCTAGTAATTATATTTCCAAGCGTTTCTGCTCCACATACACAATATGGTAAATCACTTGGACAAGTACATTTTCCTTTTGCATCTAGCATTGCATTTTTTACTGCCCTATCTTCTAAAGAATGAAATGTTATTACACATAATCTTCCTTGAGGTTTTAAGCAATCAATGCAAGCTTTAATTGTATTATATAATGGTTTTATTTCATCATTTACTTCAATTCTAATTGCTTGAAATGTTCTTTTTGCCGGATGTCCATCATTTTGCTTTGATTTTGGAATTGATTTTTCTATAATTTCAACTAATTGTTTAGTAGTTTGTATTTCTTCTTTTTTTCTGTATTCACAAATATTTTTTGCAATTTGTCTTGAAAATCTTTCTTCACCATATTCGTAAATGATATTAGCTAGTTTTTCTTCTGTATAAGTATTTACTACTTCTTTTGCTGATAATTCTTGGGATTTGTCCATTCTCATATCAAGTTCATTTTCGCCTAAATAACTAAATCCTCTGTTTCTTTCGTCTAATTGATATGATGAAACTCCTAAATCTAACAAAATCCCATCAACTTTTTCTATTCCAATATCTTCTAAAATTTGTTTTATATTATCATGATTATCTTTTATAAATTTTACATTTTGGAAATCTTCTAAATTTTTCTTTGCAGCCTGAAGAGCATCTTCATCTCTATCAATTCCAATTAATAACCCATCTTTTGATAATCTTTTTAATATTTCTTTACTATGTCCTGCACCACCAAGAGTTCCATCTACATATATACCATCTGGTTTTATATCTAGACCTTTTATGCATTCTTCTAGCATTACAGGTTTATGCTTAAATTCCAATCTTCCACCTCTTAAAACCAACGAATATACTTTTTTACAAAAAACAGCTGGTAAAATTACCAGCTGCTCTAATTTTATGTTTTTTTCTTTTGGTATTTTTTAATCCTTTTGTATTTTTGTCTTTGGACTTTCAACTTTCGTTTTTTGATGTTCTTCTGTAATTTTAATCTTTTGTAACTTTTTCTTTTGTTTATTAAATTTCATTTGCATTTTTTTCTTTAGTACTTTATCTTCTGTATATTTTTCCTTAGTGTTTTTTTCTTTGGTAAGCTTATCTTTTGTGTTTTTTTCTTTGGTACTTTTATATAAACTTTTGCAAGTTATATACCAAGCATAGTCATATTTTCAGCAATTTCATCCGCAGATATATTTTCATCACATTTTTCCCAATTTTCTTTATTCCATATTTCTAATCTAGTACCTACTCCAATTATTACTGCTTCTTTTTCTAATTCTGCTGCTGCTCTTAAGTTATTTGGTATTAGAAATCTACCTTGTTTATCAATTTCACATTCAGTTGCTCCTGATAAGAAAAATCTAACAAAGTTTCTTGCATTTTTGTCTGATAGTGGAAGTGATTTTAATTTTGTTTCGAAGTTTAACCATTCTTCTTGTGAAAACGCAAATAAGCATCCGTCTAACCCTTTTGTTATGACGAACTTTTCTCCAATGTCTTGTCTTAATTTTGCTGGCATTATTAATCTGCCTTTAGCATCTAGAGAATGCTCATATTCCCCCATTAGCAATGGTCTTCACCTCTCTTTCATTTTTCTACCACTTTGTACCACTTTTCTCCACTTCATGTTAATTGTAATATAACTTTTGCAATTTTGCAATAGTTTTTGGAAAAATTTTAAAATTTTTTCCACAACTAGCACTATTAATATTATTAATTAATATTTTCATACTATTAATTCATGTTGTTTTTTCACTTTCATTGTTATACTTTTCTAAATAAGATATTAGGAGGTCTATATGACAGAAAATGAAAAAATTTTAAGAAAAAAACATGAAACAACTTTAAGAAAAAACATAGGAAAAAAAATCAAATTAGCTAGATCAAAAACTAAATATACTCAAGAGGATCTTGCCGAAAAAACATCATTATCTCCTAGATATATTAGTCAGTTAGAAAGAGGAATTGCTTTTGGTAGTGCAAGTACTATTGTTGGACTATGTAAGGCTTTAAATATCTCATCGGATTTTTTATTTAGTGATTTAATTAATTCTGACTCAACTGATTATATTAGTACAATTGATAACAAATTTTTACAAAACTATTCTCAGCTAAATGATTATAATAAAAAAGTTATTAATCAATTAGCAAATGAATTAATAAAATTACAAATTGAATAAAATTCCAAAAAGAAAGCATATTTTAAATAAACATTAAAAAGGTTATAGTTTAAGTTTCTACTCAACTATAGCCTTTTAATGTTATTTATAAATTTTTAAATATTTTACTACTTAATCTTTTAATCCTTCAATTTTTTTAATTGATAATCCTGTAATCTCACTTATCACTTTAATATCAATATTTTGTTTTTTCATCTTTTTAGCAATTATTTCATTTTGACTATTTTTTCCTTGTTCTAAACCATCTTTTAGACCTTTATCATATCCAGCATCTTCAATTGCTTTTTGGTCCATTATATATTTTTGTCTTAATTCTGCTAAATATCTTTCATGCTCATCCTGACTTATTTCGCAAAATTTTCATTGCCAATGCAACAACTTTTTTCTAAAAAGTGTTGTCATATTC
>CAMCQH010000025.1 GCA_945877035.1 uncultured Clostridium sp.
CAAGAAACATTAAGATGGGATGATGTATCAGGAAAAACATTTTCAATGAGAGATAAAGAAGATGCACAAGATTATAGATATTTTCCAGACCCAGATTTAGTAGCAATAAAACTTTCAGAAGAATATATTGAAAATATTAAAAATACTTTACCAGAATTGCCAGAGAGTAGAAAACAAAGATATTTAGAAGAATATGAATTATCTGAAAAAGATGCAAATATTATTACAGCTTCTAAATACTTATCAGATTTATTTGAAAGTGCAATAAAAGTATGTAATAATCCAAAAGCAGTAAATAACTGGATTATATCAGACATATCTAGAATATTAAATGAAACAGAGATGGAACCAATTGCTATACCATTTGATGGAAATCAATTAGGAAAATTAGTTGTTTTAATCGATAAAGGAACAATTAGTTCAAGCATTGGAAAAAAAGTTTTAGTAGAATTATTTGAAAATCCAAGAGACCCAGAAGATATTATTAAGGAAAAAGGTTGGATTCAAATTTCTGATGAAGGTGCTATAAAAGAAGTTGTAATGAAAATATTAGAAGCAAATCCACAATCAGTTGCAGACTTCAAAGCAGGAAAAGACAGAGCATTGGGATTTTTGGTTGGTCAAGCTATGAAAGAGACTAAAGGAAAAGCAAATCCTAAAATGTTGAATGAAATGTTTTTAGATGAATTGAAAAAATGATATAAATTCTCTAAATTAAGGAGATTGATTATGAGAGAAATTATAGAAGTGGAAGCATTAAAAGATTATCAATTAAAGCTTATTTTTGATGATGGAGAAATAAAAATAAAAGATATGAAGCCATATTTAGATAAAGGAATATTTAAAAAGTTAAAAGATATAAATGTATTTAATAATGTTAAAATAAAATATGGAACAATATCTTGGGAAAATGACATTGATATGTGTGCTGATAGTTTGTATGAAACAAGTAAGACAATAGAAAAATAAGTGTAATTAATATAAAATCACTTGCAATTTAATAAAAAAACAGAGCACATAGTATAATTATGCTCTGTTTATAACTTAAAAATTAAAGTATCTGTTTTTTTATCCTATCAGCAGCAAAACCGCAAATAATAAACTCAACTCCAAATATTAAACTCAATTTAAATAAAATAAAACCAATACTATAAAGAATAGGAATTGTAAAAGATAAATTATATGTAACAAGAATTATTAAAGCAATCATACCAAGAGATGAACAAAATCTAAGACCTTGTTTCATAATAAGTTTTGCTAATTTATCCAAATTTTTATAAGAATTTTTAATTATTTTTAACATATGTATCACCTATAAATAATGATAACATCCACGAATATTAATATCAATGGAAATCTAAACCAGAAAAACAAAATATTTCCAAAACAAAAGCCCTGTAAGTTTTCTTACAGGGTTTTAAAACAAAAACTATGCATAATTTTCATTTTTTAGCCTAAGCCATAGCTGCATTTAATTTTTTTGATAAACTAGATTTTTTTCTAGCTGCTGTGTTTTTAACAATAACACCTTTTGTACAAGCTTGATCAATTTTCTTTGTAGCTTCTGAAAATAAAGTTTTAGCTTCTTCGATATTTCCAGCTTCTATAGCTTGTTCGAATTTTTTAACAGCTGTTTTATATGCAGATTTAATCATATTATTTCTTAAAGTTTTCTTTTCAATTACTTTAACTCTCTTTTTTGCTGATTTTATATTTGGCATGTTTGCACCTCCTTTTAGTCATTATTACACTATAACATTAACCATTTTACCATATCTTTCTAATTTTGGCAAGGGATTTACAGAAAATTTTTGAAACTCGAATAGTAATATAAAATAGGAAAGGGAAAAAACCCTTTCCAATAATACTAAAAAATTGCCTATTTCCTACTTACTTGAATTAGATATGATTAATGCAGTGTCAAATATCTTAGCTTCTTCTTCTGATAAAGCAGCAATAAGGAATTCATCCTTGAGCTTCATCGAGTGCAATTTTCGAGATATATTTGTTATCTCAGCAGTGTGAACATATTCCTTGGTCTTAGATTCTTCAGTGATTAAATCATTAAGCTTTTGTAAAAGATCTTTTGCTTCGTTTGTTTTTTGAATCATCATGTTGTTATCTCCTTTCAAAATATAGGCAATTTGTTAAATATTAATATAATTATACCACAAAAGTGCTAAAAAATCAAAAATAGAAACTGTTTCCAATTTCTATTTCTTTTTTATATCCTTATTAGATTTAGGAATTATTATATTCTTAGGTTTTTCCTCATCACATTTTGGCTTACCAGAATTTAGATGATCATATACATGAGAAATATCTAAATTAGAACCATCACCATCAACAATTTCAATATTTTTCTTATTTTCACTCATATGTTTTACCTCCACATAATACTAAATAGATATTAACACAAAATTTTTTAATTAGCAATAAAAAAACAAAAAAATAAATTACAAATATTGACATAAAGCCAAAATAATGTGATAATATTGTAGTAGAATTTTAGAAAGAATATGATGAACGAAGCGGAGTGAAAAGGAAAGTAATGGAGATAGAAAAAATAAAGTCAATAATTGAAGCTATACTTTTTGCAGCAGGAAGACAAGTAAATATAAAAGAATTAATGATGGCTTTAGAATTGCCAAAAGATGATTTAGAAAATGTAATAGTTTCTATGCAAGAAGATTATAAAAATCAAAATAGAGGAATAGAAATTATAAAAGTAGATGACGCTTATCAATTATGTACAAAAAAAGAATTATACGAATATATATACCCAATATTAGACAAAAGGTCAAAACCTAATTTGTCAAATGCATCATTAGAAACACTTGCAATAATTGCATATAATCCAAAAATAACAAGGGCTGAAATAGAGTCTATAAGAGGCGTTAGTGCTGATGCTTGTATTTATAAATTGTTGGAATATGGATTAATTCAAGAAGCAGGAAAGGCAGATTTACCAGGTAAACCAATGACATATATAACTACAAATGAATTTTTAAAAATGTTTGGTTATACATCTTTAAATGATTTGCCAGAACTTCCAAGATATAAATTGGATGAAAATCAACAAATTGTAATAGATGACTTAATTGAAAATGAAACTGAGATAGAAAAAAATGAAAATATTGAGGCTCCAGAACCCGAAAGGGAAAAGCAAGAACAAATTGAAAATGAAGAAAAATAATAAAATGAAATATAATATAAAAATGAAAAGCAACAATAAAAAGTGAAAGAGGGTTTAAAAATGAAATTATCAAAAACAGGTATGGGTACAACAAAATTAAACAATATAGATGAAATGTATCCAGGACAAAGTATATTATTACAAACAGGACAATTAGTTCAATATGGTGCGGGATTATTTGCATACAATACAGTGCCATTATTAGTAAAAAGAAATATAGAGAAAATTATTACAGAAACGTTAAATAAATATGATTGTATAGAGTGTTTACTTCCATCATTACAGCCAGATACAATTTGGAAGAATTCAGGAAGATATGAACACTATGTAAATGATGGAACTATGCTTGTAACAGAATCAAATAAAGGAACTTTTTGTCTAGCTCCAACTGGTGAAGAGGCAGTACTTGAATTTGCTAGGGAAAAATTAAAATCATATAAAAATTTACCAGCTACATATTATCAAATTAGTGAAAAATATAGAAACGAAATAAGAACCAGAGGTTATTTATTAAGAGGAAAAGCATTTTCAATGTTAGATGCTTATAGCTTTGATGTTGATGAAGAGTCTATGGCTAAATCTTATGAAAATGTTAGAAAAGCATTTTTAGAGATATTTGATAAATTAGGACTGCCTGTAATTCCAATAGTTGCAGATAATGGAGCAATGGGTGGTAAAAAATCAGAAGAATTTATGATGATTTCTGAGCAAGGTGAAGACAAAATACTTTATGATGAGAAAACAGGAATTGGCTTAAATACAGAAATATTAGAAAGAGAAGACTATAAAGAATATTTAAAAAATGAATATGGAATAGAGGATATTTCAAACTTAAAAGAAATAAGAACAATGGAACTTGGACACATTTTCCAATTAGGTACAAGATATTCTGAAATGATGAATGGTACATTTATAAATCAAGATGGAAAAGAATCATTATATTATATGGGATGTTATGGAATAGGTGTAAGTAGAACTGTTGCAGCTTTATACGAAAACTGTGTAATTAATGATGAAAAATGGGGACCATGTGGATTTGTTTTACCAAAATCAGTTGCACCTTATTTAATTCAAATTGTTCCTAAAATGGATAATGAAGAAAAAGTTGAACTAGCAAACAAGTTGTATGAAAAACTTAAAGAAAATAATATTGGATCTATTTTAGATGATAGAGAAAATCTTACAATTGGTGCTAAAATTAAAGATACAAAAGTACTTGGAACACCATATTTAGTTGTTTTAGGTGATAAACAAGAAGGGGATATGGTAGAACTTGAAGATATGAAGATAGGAGAGACAAAAGTACTTTCAATAGAAGAATTGATAAGTGAAATAAATAATTAAAGTTGTATAATTCTAAAATCAAAGAACTGTGAATCTTAAAATTCACAGTTCTTTGGTGTTCTAGGGAAAGGTATAACATCACGAATATTTTGCATACCTGTTAAATACATAATAGCTCTTTCAAAACCTAAACCAAAACCAGAATGAACGCAACTACCATATTTTCTTAAATCTAAATACCACTCATAATTTTCAATAGGCATATTCAATTCTTTCATTCTATTTAATAATTTATTGTAATCTTCTTCTCTTTGACTACCACCAATTATTTCTCCAATGCCAGGAGCTAAAAGGTCAGCAGCTGCAACTGTTTTACCATCTGGATTTTGCTTCATATAAAATGCTTTAATATCTGCAGGATAATCAGTAACGAAAACAGGTTTTTTAAATATCTTCTCACACAAATATCTTTCATGCTCTGTTTGTAAATCAATTCCCCAACTTACTTTAAATTCGAATTCATCATTATGTTTTTCTAATTCTGCTACTGCATCTGTGTATGAAATTCTTGCAAAATCTGAATTTATAACATTATCTAATCTATCTAATAAAGTATTGTCAATAAAATTATTAAAGAATTCCATTTCTTCTGGACAATTATCTAAAACATATTTGAAAATATATTTAATCATATCTTCTGCTAAATCCATATCATCATTTAAATCTGCAAAACATATTTCAGGTTCTACCATCCAAAATTCAGCAGCATGTTTAACTGTATTTGAATTTTCAGCTCTAAAAGTAGGACCAAATGTATAAATATTTCTAAAAGCTTCTGCAAAAGTTTCACCATTTAATTGACCACTAACTGTTAAATGAGCAGATTTTCCAAAGAAATCTTTTGAAAAATCAATTTGACCATCATCTGTTTTTGGAATATTTGTTAAGTCAAAAGAATTAACATTAAACATCTCTCCAGCGCCTTCTGCATCACTTCCAGTAATTAAAGGGGTATTTACATATACAAAACCTCTTTCTTGAAAGAATTTATGAATTGCATAAGCTAAAGTACTTCTAACTCTGAAAACAGCATTAAATGTATTGGCTCTTGGGCGAAGATGTGCAATTGTTCTTAAATATTCAAATGAATGCTTTTTCTTTTGAAGTGGATATGAAGAATCTGATAAGCTTTCAATTTCAATTTTTGTTGCTTGAATTTCAAAAGGTTGCTTTGCATTTTCTGTTTTTACTAAAGTTCCTGTAACTTTAATTGAAGAACTAATAGTAAGTTTGCATATTTCGTCAAAATTTGATAGTTCATTACTAAAAACAATTTGAACATTTTTGAAAAATGAACCATCATTTATTTCTATAAAACCAAAATTTTTTGAGTCTCTAACTGTTCTAACCCAACCTTCTAAAGTTATTTCTTTATTGATATATTGATCTGTATTTCTGTATAAATCTTTTATAACTAATTTTTCCATTTTCTACCTCCAATATTATTATGTGAAGATTATACATCAATATACATTCAAATTCAAGAGAAAAAATAGTTTTTACATTGGATAATTGTACATCATTTCTGGTCTATAGGGATATTCAGCAATATTTACACCATTCTTGCTAATAGTTCTCTTTCTGAATATGCCACATTAATCACCTCTTATTATTGTATGAAGTTTTTTGTTTTGTGTTAAATAATAAAAATTGTATAATTCACAGTTTTAAAATAGTCCGCTCCCAAAGGTAATAATTTATTGATTTCTACGCTGCCCCATTTAAGAAAATGTAATTCACATACGTTCATACATTTTCTAAAACGGTCCCCCCGAATCGCTCCGATATCAATAAATTATTACCTTCTCGCGCTACTCTACTATAATTGTAACTATAAAACTGTTAAATAATAAAAAATTAGAATTAAAGTAATTGACAAAAAAATGTAGTTTGATATAATTAACAAAAAAACTTAGGAGGAATGAAAATGATAGTAGCAGTTGATGGACCAGCAGGTAGTGGAAAAGGAACAGTAACTAAAAAAATTGAGGAGGAATTAGGTTTTTTAAATTTGGATACAGGTGCAACGTATAGATGTGTTGCATTACAAACTTTAAGAGAAGGTTTAAGTTTGGATAATGAGAAAGAAATTATTGAAATAGCAAATAATATAGATATAAAAATAGATAATACAGGAAATAAAGATATTATTTTATTAAATGGAGAAGATGTTAGTAAAGAAATTAGAACAAAAGAAGTTACAGCAATTGTATCTCAAATTTCTTCTATAATTCCTGTAAGAGAGAGAATGGTTGAAGTACAAAGAAGTTTAGCAAAAGGAAAAAATGTAATTGTAGAAGGTAGAGATATTGGAACAGTTGTATTTCCAAATGCTGATGTAAAAATTTATTTAGATGCAAGTGAAGAAATTAGAGCTAAAAGAAGATATGATGAAAATGTTCAAAATGGAATTGATACAACATATGAGGAAGTACTAGAAAATGTTAAAATGAGAGATTACAATGATATGCATAAACCATATGGCGCTTTGAAAAAAGCAGATGATGCAATTGTTGTTGATTCAACAAATTTAAACATAGAAGAAGTTGTTGAAAAGATTAAAAATATTATAAAAGATTATGAGTAATTATAATTTTAAAAGGAGTGTTTTTAAAGTGCCAAAAGAAATTGTAATAGCTTCTGGAAACAAAGGAAAAATAAAAGAAGCACAAGAGATATTAAAGGAATATAAAATAATTCCTATGAGTGAAATTGGAATTGATATAGATGTAGAAGAAGACCAAGATACTTTTGAAGGAAATGCTATAAAAAAAGCTGAAACAATTGCTAAAAAGTTAGGTGGAAAAATGTGTATAGCAGATGACTCTGGAATTGAAATTGAATATTTAGATGGTTTCCCTGGTGTTTATACAAAAAGATGGCATCAGGGAACAGATAGAGAAAGAAATTTAGCAATTATTGAGAAATTAAAAGGAGTATCAAAAGAAAATAGAAAAATAAAATTTATTACTGCTTTGGCTATTTCTGATGGTGAAAATACTATTACTGCAATTGGTGACATAGAGGGATATGTTGTAGAAATGCCAAGAGGTGATAATGGTTTTGGGTTTGATGAGATTTTTGAATTAGAGGATGGAAAAACTTTGTCTGAAATTTCACAAGATGAGAAAAACGAAATAAGTGCAAGGAGAAAAGCATTGGAACTGTTAAAAAATAAATTAGGGTAAGCAAGCATTTGATGAAGAAGTGCTTGCTTTTTAAATGGTAACAAAAAACATCCATAAAATGAACAAAAATTTGCAAAAAATATTGAATAAACATTTAGTTTATGATATAAATAATATATCAAATGAAACAATATAAATTTAAACGAAATTCAGTTGTTCGGAATTTACGAACAACTGAATTGAGAAAGGAATAATATGGAAAATTACGGACAATTAATTTTGTATAAAGCAATAATGGTAAGAAAAATATAGAAGTAAAATTATATGATGAAACGGTTTGGCTAAATCAAAAACAAATAAATATAGTATCAAGGAGTTAAAATATGTTAAATAAAAATAAAATAATAAATGAATTAAAAAATAAAGAATTTATAGTAAGAAATGCAATATATGAACATGTATGTGATTTGCATTTATATGATGATGAAGATATAAATAAAGCATTTATAGTTTTTTTACAAGATAATTATAATTTAGGAATAAACTATGTAGGGTTAATTTATTCAAAATTAAACAGAGATATAATAGAATGCTTAATACAAATTTATTTTAATGAAAAAGATGAAAATATTAAAGAAGAAATAGAATATGTATTAGTAACTCATTATGAATTAATAAAAGATTTGAATTATAATTTTGAGGAAATTTTTCAGGATGAATATAATTTAGTATTATACAAAAAAATTAAACATTTTATTAATAAAAAACCAGATGAACTATTAGAACTATATATAAAAAACATTAAGCAATATTATTTAGAAGATGAAGAAACATATACTTCTAATATATTAAGAAGTGGAATGGAAATAGCATTAACTCAAACAGAACAGGGGAAAATTGTATTTATTTTATATGTTTTATCTCTTATGGGAGTGGAAGAGTTAAATAATAAAGCTCTTAAAGATATAATAACAGATAATCATCTAATGGAGTTTCGAAAAATACATTTACCATACTTAATACATCCGTTATGTAGAATTGCAAACGATTCATATGCAAGTATTATATTACTGTTTTATTTTACAGATATGGATTTTCTAGAATATGCAGATGAGTGTAATTATTATTTTTCGAATATCTGTGACAAAGAATTTGTTGCAAATTATATGGAAATATTAAAAAAATTTGAAAAAAGAGAATTGCCATATTATTTTTACGATATAGCAGAATATTTAAACTCAAAAGAAATAGATGATTTTTTGCTAGAAAAAATAAATACAAGCAAAGACAAAGAAGTTATATCAAATATAATTCGAATATTAGCAAGTAAATTTGATAACAGAATTATTAAAATAGCATTAGATAAAATAAAAAATGATGATTTTTATAATGAGGATGGAGAACTAGGTTTAGCATTAGCACCGCTATTAATTATAGAAAGAAGAAATGATGAAATATCAAAAAGGATTATTAAAGAAGCAAAGGATTTTTTTGATACAGAAGAAATTTTAGAATTTGAAGATGATTATGAAGAAGATGAAGATGACTATATAAATGGACTTTATCAGATGCAAAATAATTTAAGAAATTTTTTATTAAAAGATAAACCACATATAAAAAAATATAAAAAAGCTAGAAAAATACATGGAGAAATAATTGATAGTATGATGCGTTATTTTGAAAGTTCAAAATATAAAGAAAACATAGAAAAGCATTATATGGAAATAATAAAGCAAAAGAGCAATAACATATACCAACTTGATACTTTTTTTGATACAAGAACACAATTAGGAGTACAAGCACTTGCAAATGTTGTTATCTATAAAAATATAGAAAATATGAATTGCATCACTGAAGAATTTTTAAAAACTAATAGATACAAGAAAAAAGAGAAAGAAGAATTTTTGAAAAGCATGTTAGATTCAAAAGCAGGACTATACGAAATTATAAAAACGGATTTTGAAGAAGCACAAGTTTATCTAAAGAATGTCTTAAATGGTGAAATAACAAAACTTACAGATATTGGCATGAGTGGAAATAAAGATAATACAGGACATTATTTCTATACAAGAATAATTTCATATAACGATATAAATTTTGGTACAGGTTTAAGCCTTATATTTGATAAAAAGGATAAGTTTATACAAAAATGGATCAAAGACAATAAAAAGGATTATAACGAAAAACAAGAAATATTTAGGTTTTTAGAATTATATAATAAGTATAGAGATGATGAAAACAAAATAGTGGCACATATGAATAGATTTTAAATATATAATTAATGTTTAATATGATAAAAAAAGCATGCTATTCACTTTTTACGTAAAGAAAACATAATATATAGCAAAATAAAACGTAAAAAGGGAGGAAGAAAAATGTCAAGTTACATAATAGAAGGAGGGAAAAGGCTAGAAGGAATAGTAAGAATATCAGGTTCAAAAAACTCATCACTTCCAATAATAGCAGCAACAATATTAAACGCAGGAAAAACAACATTATATAATGTCCCAAACATACAAGACACACAAATGATGTTTAAAATTCTAGAAATATTAGGAGCAAAAGTAGAAAAAAAGAACGGAAAAATAAAAATAGATACATCAAAAATAAAAAAATTTGAAATCCCACCAGAATTAATGCACAAAATGCGTTCATCTGTAATATTAGCAGGAGCATTATTAGGCAGATACAATAAAGCGATATTTTCATATCCAGGTGGATGTGACATAGGTTCAAGACCAATAGATTTACACCTAAAAAGTTTTGAAAAATTAGGAATAACAGTAAATCAAAATCATGGAAGCATAGAATGTTCAACAGAAAAAATAAAAGGAGAAAAAATCGACTTAGATTTTCCAAGTGTAGGAGCTACAGAAAATGCAATATTAGCAAGTGTACTAGCAGAAGGAACAACAGTTATTACAAATGCAGCAAGAGAACCAGAAATAATAGACTTACAAAACTTCTTAAATAAAATGGGAGCAAAAGTAGTAGGAGCAGGCACAGATGAAATACAAATAAAAGGTGTAAAGCAATTAAAAGATGTAAGCTATAATATTATGCCAGATAGAATAGAAGCAGGGTCTTTTTTATGTTTTGCAGCAGCAACAAAAGGAAATGTAATATTAGAAAATGTAAATGCAACACATATTACTCCAATAATAAATAAATTAGAAGAAGCTGAATGCAAAATAGATATAGAAAAAAGTAAAATAAAAATAATAGCACCAAAAAAACTAAAAGCATTGGATATAAAAACAATGCCATATCCAGGATTCCCAACAGATATGCAATCAGTGTTTGCAGCAATGCTAACAACAGCAAAAGGAACATCAATAATAGTAGAAAACATATTTGAAAATAGATACAAATATACACAAGAACTTAATAAAATGGGAGCTAAAATTACAGTAGAAGGAAAAAGTGCTGTAATAAGAGGTACAAAAAAATTGTATGGTGCAGATGTAAAAGCAACAGATTTAAGAGGAGGAGCAGCTTTGGTTTTAGCAGGTTTAACTGCTAAAGGTACAACTCAAATAGATAATATAGAGTATATTTTAAGAGGATATGAAAATTTGGAAACAAAGTTAAGCAAGCTAGGTGCAGATATTAAATTAGAGAAATAGAAGTTAGAGTTTGGAAGTTAGAACTCTAACTTTTTTATGATTTTTTAAAAAACTATGGAAATATAGAAAAAAATTTGATAAAATGCATATTAGAAATTTTTGGAGGTGAAAATTTTGACTAAACAGCAAAAAAAACAAATTGATAATTTATATAATCTTTCTGGAAAAACGCCTATTAGTGTAAAAGAACAAGAGAAAATAAATAAGAAAAAAGCAAAAAAAAGAGAAAAGAGAATAAAACAAAAAAAGACAGAACAAAAAACACAATTTGATTTAGATACAGAAACAGTAATAGGAATGACTAACAAAAATAATCAAAATAAACAGCAAGAAGTACAAAAAAGAATGACAAAAAAACAAGCACAAATAGAAAGAAAAAAGAAAAAAATAAAACGAATTATCAAGTGGACAACCATATTATTATTGATAATAGGTGGTATTACTTTTGCGTTAGTTTCACCAATATTTAATATTAAAGAAATACAAGTTACAAATAATAACCAAATTGCTACAGAAACAATAGTAAGTTTATCACAATTACAAGTTGGTCAAAATTTATTTAGATTTAGTAAAAATAAAGTAGAAAAAGAAATAAAAACAAATCCATATGTAGAAAGTGTAAATATAAAAAGAAAGTTTCCAAATAAAATAGAAATTTTGATAGAAGAAAGAAATAGAAACTATAATGTAGAATTTTTAAATGGATATGCTTATATAAATAATCAAGGATATATATTAGAAATATCAGAACAAAAGCTTGAATTACCAGTTATACAAGGAATTTCCACAGAACAAGAACAAATTGTGGAAGGAAATAGATTAAATACAGAAGATTTAGGAAGGCTTGAAACAGTTATAAAAATAATGAATATATGCAAAAATTATGAATTAGATAAAAAAGTATCAAGCATAAATATTGAGAATAAAAATGACTATATAATATATATGGAGGAAGAAAAAAAGACTATATATTTAGGAGATGACAGTAATTTAAGCAATAAAATGTTATATGTTCCAACAATTTTACAAGAAAATCAAGGTAAAGAAGGAACTATATATTTAAATGGAGATATAAACAATAATTTTAAACCTAGATTTAGAGAAAAAGTATAATTAGCGAAAGGAAATGAGAATATGACTAATAAAAAGAAGATTGGTTTAGTTTTAGGAATTATGTGTTTTGCATTAACAGTAGGAATATGTATACAAGTTAGAACTGTAAAAAATATTAGTTCAACAATAAGCCAGAATTATGAAGAAAATAATTTAAGAGCAGAAGTTTTAAAATACAAAGAGAAATATGATAATCTTTTAAGAGTAACAGAAGAAGTTGATAAAGAATTACAACAACAAATAGAAAAAGCAACAGAGAATAATTCAGAATTAGAGGAAGCTAAAAATCAGATAAACGATGGAAATAAAATAATTGGACTAACAGAAGTAACTGGACCAGGAGTAGTTTTTACTGTAGCAGATAGCGATATAGATCCCAATACAGTAGTTGATTCAAGTTATTTACTAGTTCATGATAAAGATATATTAAAAATAGTTAATGAATTAAAAAATGCAGGGGCAGAAACAATTTCTATAAATGACCAAAGGATAATATTAACAACTTCAATAATATGTGGTGGAAATATTATAAATGTAAATGGAGAAAGAATAGGATCACCATTTGAAATAAAGGCAATAGGCTCACCAGAGGCTTTAGCCAACTTATCAAGACCAGGAGGCTGGTTAAGTAAATTAAGAGATAGAGGTGTAAATGTAAGTGAACCTAAAAAGTCAAATAATATTACTATTCCTAAATATTCGGGAGTATTGAATTTTAAATATTTAAGTAATGTGGAATAAAAATGGGGGAGATTAAGGTGAAAAAAGGCAAAATAACAGTAACAATTACAATTGCAATAGCATGTTTTGTTTTAGCGATGGTTATGTGTATGCAATTTAAAATTGTAAAACAAACAGATATCACATCTATAGAAACAATGAGAGAAGAAGAATTAAGGTCAGAGCTTGCTAATTGGAAACAACTATATAAAGAGGCAGAAGAACAATATAAAGAAAAAGTTGCAAAACTATCTGAATATAGAGAAAAGCAACAATCAACAGAAGAATCTTCAAAACTAGTAGAAAAGGAATTGGCTCAAACTAATATGTATTTAGGAAAAACTGATGTAGAAGGACCAGGAATAACTATTACTTTAAAAGATATGGATGAAGATGCAATTTCAGCAGAAGATCTATTGATAATAGTTGATTATTTAAAATTAGCTGGAGCAGAAGCTATATCAATAAATGGAGAAAGAATAATTAATATGTCTGATATTGTAGATATAGGTAATTTAATAATATTTGTAAATCAACAAAGAATATTGGCACCATATAAAATAATGGCAATAGGAGATCCTACTAAATTGGAGAGTACATTATTAGGTAATGGTGGATATTTAGAAGAACTTAAAAACATAGGATTTGATATTAATATAGAAAGAGAAAATAAAATAAATATAAAGAAATATAGTAAAGATATAGGGTACAAGTATATTCAATAAAAAAAATTGATGAGCAAAACGAAGGGAAGGATAAAAATGATGATTTTTTTAGTTATGATAATAGCATGTGTATTAGGAGCAATTGTTGGATTAAATGCTCCGATGATATCATATACATATTCAAGTTATTTAGCAATTGCAATAATTGCAGCACTAGATTCAGTGTTTGGAGGAATTGCATCAGTAATAAATAAAAAATTTGATATGAAAATTTTTATTTCAGGATTTTTTGGAAATGCAATACTTGCAATATTATTAACAATGTTAGGTGAAAAATTAAATGTTGATATTTATTTGGCTGCAATAGTAGTCTTTGTTTGGAGAATGTTCATGAATTTAGGAATTATAAGAAGATATTATGTAGAAAAATGGACAGAAAAAATAGAAAGAAAAGCTGATAAAAAAGTAGAAGAAACTGTTGAAGAAGAAAAATAGAAAGAATTTTTATTAAATAGGTTGAATATATAATATTTGAAATTTCCGTTCTCCAAGGCGTTTAAGATACGGAATATTCAAATTTTAGATACACACTATAAAAAGATAAAGAAAAATACTTTAGTAGGTCGAACTCAATTTAAAATATTATATATTCAACCTTTTATAATAACTATAAAAAGAATGTTGATTTTTCAAGGATTATAGAATGTGTTACAAAAATGTTACAAAAATATTACAAAAATGTAACAAATTCTATTGACAATTGAAAAAAAATGTAATATAAATACAACAAGAAATTAAGTAACAGTGATATGGGGGAATTAACTTGGCAATAGGTGATATTATAGTTGGTGTAGACATTGGAACAACAAAAGTAGCAACGGTTGTAGGCGAAGTTAACAATTTCGAACAAATAGAAACTATATGTAGTACATCATATAAATGTAGTGGTTTAAAAAAGGGCAAAATAATAAATGAAGAAGAAATAAGTTTGAGTCTAGCAAAAACAATAAAAGATGCAGAAGACGAAACAAACTTAAAAATAAATTCAGCATATGTAACAATTCCAGGAAAACATGTAACAATTGTACAAAATAGTATAACTAAAGAAGTAAAAGACAAATATTCTGGAGTTTCAATGAGAGATGTTCAAAATGCAATAATGCAAGTAAAAGATATAGAAATACCAGAAGGTAAAACATTAATAGATATTGTTCCAGATAAAATAGTATTAGACAATGGAACAGTTGTAACAGACCCAGTAGGAAGCTTAAGTTCTAGCTTTACAATAAGTGCACAAGTAATTTTAGCAGATAAAGACTATGTAAGACAACTAAATAATATATTTAAAAAAGCTGGATTAGAAATAGATGGAATTGTTCCAACAGTATTAGCAGAACGAAATTTAATACTTGATAAAAACGAATTACATGATAATATAGCAATTATAGATGTAGGAGCAGAAAATACAGATATAGGAGTTTTTGAAGGTTCATCATTTATATATACTAATTCAATACCATTAGGAGGAGAAAATATAACAAATGATATTGCATTAGTATTAAATATAACAAATGAGGAAGCAGATAAATTAAAAAGGCAATATGGATTAGCTTTAAAATCATTTATAGATAATGATAATGATATCATACTAAATACATGTAAAGATAATAACAAAAACAAAATAATAAAAAGTTCAGAATTGATAGATATAATAGAAGCAAGAATTGAAGAATTGTTCTTAATAATAAATAAAGACTTAACAAATCAAGGAATTAAATCAAGAATAAATAATGTTGTCTTAACAGGACAAGGAATAGTAAATATAAGCAAAAGTGATGTAGCTGGAAAGATAAATTTAAATATACCTGTAAAAATATCAACAGGGAGATTAATAGGAACAACAAGACCTGCATATAGGACGAGCTATGCATTGGTTAGATATATTGCTTCAAGACCATTCACTAAAACAGTATCAAGTAGTATAGATACAAAATCAAACGAAAATATGTTAAAAAATATTTTTGAAAGAATAAAAGAATTCTTTTATAGTTAAGGAGAGGTTGGAGGTTAGAAGTTAGAGGTTAGAAGTTAGATTAAAAAAATCTATTTCACTAACATCTATTTCACCAACATCCATAAAAATGTTTTTAATTTTATAATAAAAATATATAAAAAAACAAGCTAAAACATAATAATAGCTAAAAAATAAGGGAGGAAATATCAAAATGATGGAATATGATGATAACAATATAACAATGATGGATGGAACAGCAACAATAAAAGTAATTGGTGTAGGAGGAGCAGGAAATAATGCTGTTGACAGAATGATTGAAAATGGAATTAGAGGAGTAGACTTTATAGCTGTAAATACAGATAGACAACAACTTACAAAATCAAAAGCACCAACAAAGATTCAAATAGGAGAAAAAATAACAAGAGGATTAGGCGCTGGAGCAAATCCTGATATAGGAGCACAATCAGCAGAAGAAAGCAAATCAGAAGTAGCAGAAGTATTAAGAGGAGCAGATATGGTATTTGTTACTGCCGGAATGGGTGGAGGAACAGGTACAGGAGCTGCACCAATAGTTGCTGCAACAGCAAAAGAAATGGGAATATTAACAATAGGTGTTGTTACAAAACCATTTACATTTGAAGGAAAGAAAAGACTTTCACAAGCAGAAAGAGGAATAGAAAGCTTAAAAGGAAAAGTAGATACATTAGTTGTAATACCAAATGATAAACTACTTCAAATAATAGATAGAAAAACATCAATAATAGAAGCATTTAAAATGGCTGATGATGTATTAAGACAAGGTGTACAAGGTATATCAGACTTAATCGCAATACCAGGACTTATAAACCTAGATTTTGCAGATGTTAAAACAATAATGTTAAATCAAGGTATGGCACATATGGGTGTTGGTAGAGCAGCAGGAGAAAATAGAGCAGAAGATGCAGCAAAAGAAGCTATACAAAGCCCATTATTAGAAACATCTATCGAAGGAGCAAAAGGAGTAATTATAAACATTACAGGTGGAGAAGATTTAGAGTTACATGAAGTAAATACAGCTGCTGAATTAGTACAACGCAGTGTAGACCCTGAAGCAAATATTATATTTGGTACAGTTACAGACCCTAGTATGCAAGATGAAATTCAAATAACAGTTATAGCTACAGGATTTGAAAAACCAGAAAATAATATTTCAAGTATAGGTGTTGATAATATAGTATCAAAAACATGGGAGAAAAAAATAAACTCAATCCCATCTAGTACAGAAACAAGCTCATCACAAAATGATTTAGATATTCCAGCATTTTTAAGAAAAAATAGAAATAAAAATATGTAAATGTCCCATTTGGGACGGTTCTGAATGGGACATGCCTTTTTAGGGACGTTTCTCAAAAAGACAAAAATGTCCTTTTTGGGACAGAGGTATAAAAAATATATATAAATGCATAAAAAATAAAAAAGAAATAATCGAAAATATTCGATTATTTCTTTTTTTCTACAATAAGAAAAGACAGACTTCGTATTTTACATGTAGTAGAATATCAAAAGTAGGTGACTAAAATGACAATTTATATAGATATTATAATTGTAGAAAACCTAATAATGAATTATATAATTTTATATGCTACTGGATTAATTTCAAAAAGCAAAATATCACATTTAAGAATATTTTTAGCAAGTGCTATTGGAGCAATTTATGCAATAACTGAATATATATCAAAATTAAGTATATATTCAAATATATTAGTGAAAATAATGTTATCAATAGTTATAGTTTTTATTGCATTTAATCCACAAAATGTAAAAAAAATGTGTAAACAGTTAATATTATTTTACTTGACAACATTTACATTTGGGGGAGTTGCAACATATTTAATATATGTATTAAAGCCACAAAATATTATAATAAAAAATGGAATGTATGTTGGAACATATGTATTAAAAGTTATATTTATTGGAGCTATATTAGGAACAATAATATTAATCATAGCTTTTAAATTTGCAAAAAATAAGATAACTAAAAAAGACATGATTTGTAAAGTGAAAATAAAATTAAATGGAAAAGAGATTACTTTAGACACAATGGTAGATACAGGAAATATGTTAAAAGAGCCTTTAACAGGAAATCCAGTAGTAGTTGTTGAAAAAACATCATTATATGATTTAATGCCAAAAGAAATTTTAAATAATACGGAATCAATATTAGGAGGTGATTTTGAAAAAATACCAGAAGACATAAAAAATGAATATATTTCAAGGTTAAAAATAATACCATTTTCTTCATTGGGAAAACAAAATGGAATGTTGCTAGGCATAAAACCGGAGAACTTGGAGGTTATAAATGAACAAACAGAAGAGGAAAAAGATAATGCAATAATAGGAATATATAATAAGTCTCTTACAAAACGTGGGGAATACAAGGCCTTGATAGGAATTGATTTATATTGAGTATTTTATAATTTGGAGGTGTAAAATGAATATTGTTGAATTATTGAAAAAGGGAATTGATAATATAAATACAATATGTGCAAAATATATAAATGAAGATAATGAAATAGAATATTTGCCCATATTTTATATAGCAGGGAGTCAGACACTTCCTCCACCATTAGAACAAAAAGAGGAAGAAGAACTGATAAAAAAGTTATCTGAAGAAGATAATTTACAAACTAGACAGATTCTTGTTGAAAGAAATTTAAGATTAGTTGTATATATAGCAAAAAAATTCGAAAATACAGGTATTGGAATAGAAGACTTGATTTCAATAGGGACCATTGGATTAATGAAAGGTGTAAATACTTTTAATTCAGATAAAAACATTAAACTTGCAACATATGCATCAAGATGCATAGAGAATGAAATACTTATGTATTTAAGAAAAAATAATAAAACTAAAGGTGAAATTTCAATAGATGAACCTTTAAATAAAGACTGTGATGGTAATGAATTGCTACTATCAGACATATTGGGAACAGACCCAGATATTACTTCTAGAAATTTAGAAGATGAAGTTGATAAAAAATTGCTTAGAGCTTCAATATTAAAGTTAAATGATAGAGAAAAAAATATAATGGAAATGAGGTTTGGATTTAAGACAGGAAAAGAAAAGACTCAAAAAGAAGTTGCAGATGAATTGCGGGATATCACAAAGTTACATATCAAGATTAGAAAAGAAAATTATAAATAAAATGAAAAAAGAAATTACAAGTAAAATTGGATAATGAAGAATTATAAAATTTTTATGATTATAAGAAAAAGAATAAAAAGCCTCTATTTGGAAATAATATAAGAAATATTTCCAAAGGAGGTTTTCTTTTGTTAAACAAAGTTGAGATTTGTGGTGTAAACACATCAAAATTACCTTTACTTACAAAAGAAGAAAAAAAAGAACTACTAATAAAAATAAAAAATGGAGATGAAGAAGCAAGAGCTAAATTTATACAAGGAAATTTGAGATTAGTTTTAAGTGTTATACAAAGATTTTATGGACGTGGAGAAAATGCAGATGACTTATTTCAAGTAGGATGTGTTGGCTTAATAAAAGCAATAGATAATTTTGATATAAATCAAGATGTTCAATTCAGCACATATCGGAGTACCTATGATAATAGGTGAGATAAAAAGGTATCTAAGAGATAATAATAGTATAAGAGTTAGCAGGTCAGTAAGAGATTTGGCATATAAAGCTATGCAATTTAAGGAAAAATATACAAGAGAAAACGGAAAAGAGCCTACAGTGGATATAATAGCAAAAGAATTAGGAGTGGAAAGAGAGGATATAGCCTTCAGTTTTGATGCCATACAAGACCCAATTTCTCTTCAAGAGCCAGTTTATAACGATGGAGCAGAAAGTATTTATATAATGGATCAAGTAAAAGATAGTAAAAATACTGATGAAGCATGGACAGAGACTATGACTATAAATCAAATAATGAAAAAATTGAATGATAAAGAAAAAATGATAATTACAAAAAGATTTTTTGATGGAAGAACTCAAATGGAGGTTGCAGAAGAAATTGGAATATCTCAAGCTCAAGTTTCTAGGTTAGAGAAAAATGCTATTGATCATATAAAAAGATTATATAAATAGTGAATTTTTAATTAAATATGAATATAATATTATTAGACGATTAAATGTCGTCTTTTTTAAGTTGTAGAAAATCATATAGATAAATATAATAGGGGGATTACATATGCAAGATAAAGGATTAGATTTTAAACATAAAGAGGTTATAAATATTAAAGATGGAAAGAGATTAGGGTATGTGCAAGATGTTTGTGCTGATTTAGAAACTGGTGTTATAACTTCTATTATTGTGCCCGGGAGTAATAAGTTTATGAGTATTTTTTCTTCTAATAATGATATTGTAATTCCTTGGCAGAATGTGAAGTGCATAGGGGAGGATTTGATACTAGTAGAAATATAACGCGAAAAAATGAAAAAATTTTGAAAATGTATTGACAAAAGTTATTAAAAAGCTTATAATAGCTATTGTCGATGACACGACAACTTAAAAATTGAATATGGGTAGGTGGCCGAGTGGCTAAAGGCGGCAGACTGTGGTCTTTGGTTTAAACAAAAACCTAAACTTGCAGCTCTTATCAGTAATGGTAAGATGAAAACTAGGCTAATTCGGGGAAACCTTAACAGGAAAAGCTGATGGCAATCCCGAGCTAGGAAGAAATTCCGAGTGTAGAGACTTTATACCTGGTATCTTGAAAAAGATAAAGAGAAAGTCCAGACTACAAACAAAGTGATTTGGTAGTGAAAACTATAGTAGTAAGAAATCTGTTCTCATTTGAGTACGATGGTTCGAATCCATCCCTGCCCACCAAAGAATACAAGGAAACTTGTATTTTGTTTTTATAAAATAAACGAACAAAAATTTGTAAGCAAGGAGATGATTTGAAATGGAAAAATTAGAAAAAAATCAAAATTATACTAATCAAACTTTTGAAGATATTAAATACACAGATGAAAACGGAATTGAATTTTGGTATGCAAGAGAATTAATGAAAATTTTAGAGTATAAACAATGGAGAAGATTTGAAAATGTAATTGATAAAGCAAAACAAGCTTGTGAAAATAGTGGCATTAGTGTTTTTGAACATTTTGCCGACGTCGGCAAGTTGTCAAAACGAGCTAATAATGCAGAGGTTGTAATTAAAGATTATAAATTAACTCGTTATGCTTGTTATTTAATAGCACAAAATGGAGATAGTAGAAAGAAAGTAATTGCTTTAGCGCAAACATATTTTGCAGTTCAAACTAGAAAGCAAGAAATTATTGAAAAAGAATATAGTTTATTAACAGAAGATGAAAAGAGATTTTATCAAAGAAATTTAACTAAAAAAGGAAATTATTCACTTAATCAAACAGCTAAAAAAGCAGGAGTTAAAAATTTTGATAAATTTCATAATTCTGGATATAAAGGTTTATACAATGGAGAGACTGCTGATGATATTGCTAAAAGAAAAGGATTAAGATACAGAGAAGATATTTTAGATAATATGGGAAGTGAAGAACTAATTAGTAATTTATTTAGAATTTCTCAAACAGAACAAAAATTAAAAAGAGATAACATACAAACTGAAAAAGATGCTAATGAGGCTCATTATGAAGTTGGATCAAAAATAAGAAAAACGATAAAAGAACTAGGTGGAACTATGCCAGAAGATTTACCTACTCCTAAAAAGAGTTTGAAACAATTAGAAAAAGAAAATAAAAAAGCATTAAAAAAATAAAAAAACTATTTATCAATATCAAATTATTTGTTATAATAAAATAAATAAAAATTATAAGATATAGTACAAACTCAGTACATAGGAGGAAACTTATGAAAAATAAAGAAAAAGGTGTAACTTTAGTTGCATTAGTAACAATGATAATATTACTACTTATTTTAGCATCAATAGGATATACAGTAGGAGATTCAACAATAGATACAGCAAAATTTACACAATTTAAAAGTGAATTAAAAGTAATGCAAAGTAAAATTAATGAATTAAACCAAGAAAATAAAACTGATATCGGACAAAAATTAACAGATAATCAAAAAAGTATTCTTAATATTACAGCTATATCAGATATTATTTATAATGGAAAAACTGAACAAGAAAAAACAAAAATACAAAATGGATTTAGATATATTAGCAAAAATTATATAAATACGGAATTGAATTTGGATAGTGTAGGAAGAAATTATTTAATAAATGTTGAATATAGTTATGTTATTTTTCCAGACGGATTTAAATATGAAGGAACAACATATTATATGATAGACCAAATTGAAGGTGAAGTATATAATGTACGCTATAATGACAAAAATGAAAAGACCGGAAGCTTTGAAGTAAATGCAACACAAGAAAATAATAAATACAAAATTGAAATAACAAATATACAATACAATGGATATGTTGATAAGTGGCAAGTTAAATATAAATTAGAAGGAAATTCATATTGGGAAACAAGTGATAGTCTGACTTTTTATCTAAAAGATGAAGGAACATATACAATAAATGTTGTACATGGTGATGAAATAGACTTGGGGACAAAAACAGTAACAATATCATATGAATAGTATAATAAGTTTAAAAAGAAATATAAAAAACACACCTTTATATAAAAAGGTGTATTTTGTTATATTGGCTCAACATGAACAATAGTCTTATAAACATTATCCAATTTACCAACAGATTCTTCAATACTGTTAGCCAAATCATGACTTTCAAAAGTACTTAAATTACCATCTAAACAAATAGTTATAAAAATCATATGCTGGCTACCAACAGGAGAAGAAGAAATACTTTCTACTTTCTTAACATCTTTATGACTATTAATAATATCTAAAATTAAATCTTTAGTTTTTTCATCAACAGAAACATCCATTAAAACATTATAGCTTTCTATAAAAATAGAAATACCTGTATATCCAATCCAAATTGAAATACCAATACCAACAACACCATCAAACCAATAAATGCCAAATAAAGTAAGTAAAACAGAAATTAAAGTAAAAGTAGTTAAAATGCAATCATTTCTATGGTCCTTCATATTTGATTCTAATAGTATATTGTTACAAGTTTTGGAAACTTTTTTGGTATATAAATATAAACAAAGTTTTACTACAATAGTTATAATACAAACTAAAACTAGAAGCCATGAAAATTCTAATTTACTTCCTAAAATTAATGTACTTATTGAATCATAAAATAGTTTGGCTGCTACTAAAATCATTGATAGTCCAATAAACATTGAAAATATATATTCAGCTTTTCCATGACCAAAGTTGTGGTCATCATCACCTGGAGCACTTGAAATTTTATTACCAATAAAAGTCATTAATGATGCAAATATATCTCCTGCGCTGTTAAAACTGTCTGCAATCATAGCTTGACTTTTAAAAATAAAGCCAACTATTGCTTTTATAATCAATAAAAATATGTTTCCAACAATTCCGAAAATACCGGCTCTTTTTGTTAATTTATATCTTTCTTCATACATAATATTTCACCTATTTCATTTTATTATAAGTTTTGAAAAATATTATAACACAGAAAATGATAAATGTTAATAATTTTAAAAATAATTTATTGATTTAGATAAAAAAATATAGTAGAATCTCGAGTTTGACAGTTTTAAAGAAGTAAAAAGCCTGTAATGCACTTAAATAG
>CAMCQH010000026.1 GCA_945877035.1 uncultured Clostridium sp.
AGTAATGAATTTTTTGAATAATGATTGAGATTTAATCTCAGCGACAACTTACAATTTGTCTAAAAGGAACCTAAAATTAACTTACAGAAAATAAGGAGAATTCTATGAATAACCAAGAAATTTCACAATATGAAATAATATATTCAAAAATAAAAAATGTATATATCCAAATAAAAGACGGAAAAGTCCTAATAAAAGCACCAAAAAGAATATCCAAAAAAGAACTAGAAAAAATAATAGAACATAAATCAGAATGGATTGAAAAAAGTTTAGAAAAAGAAAAGAAAAAGCAAGAAAAGAAACCATTATACACACAAGAACAATTCAAACAAATAATAGAAACAAATGCACAAGAACTAATAAAGATAACAGGACTAATCCCAAACAAAATAAGAATAAAAGACATAAAATATGCATGGGGAAGCTGTTCAAGTAATAAAAACATAACAATTAACCACAAGTTAATAGTATATAGTGAAATGGCAATAAGATATGTCATTCTACATGAACTATGCCACTTAAAATACATGAATCACTCAAAAGAATTTTGGAATTTAGTCCAAAAATATATGCCAGAATATAAACAAGTAAAAAAAGAATTCAAATAACAATTTCTAACCCAGAATTAAAACCAGAATTAGCAAAAATTATTTTATCATCTTCTTTTATTTGAACATCAATTTTAGAGGAAATACTTTCAAGTATTTCCCTTTTCATTTTTCCTTTAGAAGGAGCCAACAAAAAATTACTATTCTCAGACAAAGAAGAAACAGAAAGGGTTTTATTTCCCTGTTTAATTTCAATATAAATAGAATCATTATCAACATCATATTTTTTTAATTTAGCCCCATAATAAGTAGCAAACTTATACTCTTTATTCTCAAAAGAAATATCACTAATAATACCAGTAAAATTAAGATATCCCAAAGGTATTGTTGCAACAGAAAGCATAAAATTTGCCGGAAAAGCAAAAAACTCATTTGATTGACACCACACATAGGATTTAGGAAAAGAAGTTCCCCAGTCCTTTTCAATATAAGCAACTCCATCATCAAAACTAATCAAATTATCATTAAAATGAAGTGAACCAGAAATATGGCTTTTCATTGATAAAATAGCATGATTACACTCCATAGATGGAATGTAGGAAAAAGGCCCCATTATATTTGGTGCAAAGAAATCATTTTTAATAGAGATATTATTAGAAAAATGTATAGAACCTTCTATATTTAATCTATGGAAAGAATCATTTATATCAATATTAATTTCATCCAAAGAAAAAGAATTATTAGCAATTTTAATAAAAAAGGAAGAATCACTAAAAGAGAAATCATTAAAAGAATAATTCAAAAAATAAGAATTATCCTTTGTAATAATTTGTATAAAAGAAGAGTAATCTCCGGTTTGCAAAATTAACACCAGGAATAAAGGAAATAACATCAGTTCCATTACTAATTTTAAAATACCAACCTTCAAAATAATTAGAAGATTTAGATAAAAATTTTTCACCATGAAAACATTCAGGATGTCTAATTAAATCTGATTTTTTCATAAAGATACCTCACAAATATATTTAAAAATAGTATAAACATAATCTAAAATTTTAAACAAAAAGTATAAAAAATATCAACAAGTTTATAATAAAAAAAGAAAGTGAGGAATTATTATGAATTTAGAACAATCTTTAAATGAGTTTTTAGCAGATTTGAATGTATTTTATCGCAAATTACAAAATTATCATTGGAATGCACAAGGAAAAGACTTTTTTAGAACACATGAAAAATTAGAAGAATTATATAATGAAGTAAATGAATCAATAGATGAAATAGCAGAACATATTTTAATCCTAGGAGGACAACCTTTAGGAACATTAAAAGATTATTTAGCTGTATCAACAATACAAGAAGCAGAAAATAAAAAAGTAAAATCAGATGAAATTTATAGCAATTTAATTAAAGATTTTGAAACACTATTAAAAAAATCAACTGAAATAAAAGAAGAAGCTGACAAAGAAAATGATTATGCAACATCAGCATTAATTGATGAATACATTTTAAGTTATGGAAAACATTTATGGATGCTAAAACATTGGTCAGCATAAATCGGCAATTAACTAAATCACAGAAAAAATTTAATGGAATATAATAAACCATAGGAGGCTACAAAATGTTAGAATTTGTATTAAACACAATATTTTGGACATTAGCCATTTATGGTTTATTTGAAATTGTTAAAAACATAATATATATAAGTACATATACAAAATTTAAATCAGATGGTATTTATGTAATAATTGCAGTAAAAAATCAGGAAGAGAAAATAGAAGGATTTTTGCGTTCAATAATATTTAAAATATTGTATGGAAGAGAAGATTATTTGAAAAATATAATTGTTGCAGATTTACAATCAACTGATAATACAAAGGAAATTGCCAAAAAACTTTCAAAGGATTATGATATATTAAAAGTTACAAGTTGGAGAGAGTGTAAAGATATAATTGATAATGTTGATGAGAACTAAGTGCTTGTTTTTTAAGTGTTTCTATGATAAACTAAATAAAATAAAAAGCGGAACTAAAAAGGAGAGATACTATTTGGAAATCAAAGGAGAAGTAACAGACATAATATACCAAAATGAAGTAAATAGTTACACAATAGCAGTATTTGACACAGACGAAGAGGAAACAACAATAGTAGGATACTTACCATTTGTAACAAGTGGAGATACATTAAAAGTAGAAGGCAGATTTGTAGAACACAAAGAATATGGAAGACAATTCAAAGTAGAAACCTTTGAAAAGCTAATGCCAGAAACCTTAGGAGCATTAGAAAAATATTTGTCAAATGGAAGTATAAAAGGAATCGGGCCAGCAACAGCTAAAAAAATAATAAAAAAGTTTGGAGAAGATACAATAAATATATTCAAATTTGAGCCAGAAAAATTAGCACAAATAAAAGGGATTACAGAAACAAAAGCAAAAGAAATGGCAGAGAGTTTTTTAGAAAATTGGGAAGTATGGCAAATTGTTGGATTCTTAGAAAGATTTGGAATAGGTGCAGAAAATGCGAAAAAAGTTTATGATTTATTAGGAGTAAATGCAATAGAACAAATTGAGTCAAATCCATATATACTAATTGATATAGCCAGAGGAGTAGATTTTAAACAAATAGACCAAATGGCTTTAAAGCTAGGGATAAGTTATGATAATCAAAAAAGAGTTGAAAGTGGTATAAAATATGGTTTGATAAAAGCTACATATAATGGACATTCTTGTGTAATAAAAGAAAATCTAATTGAATTTGTAATTTCATTACTAGATGTAACAACAGAAAATGTTGAAGATAATTTGATTAGTCTAAAAGCAAAAGATGAGATAATAATAGAAAAAAGAGAAGGCTCAGAATGGGTGTATTTAGAAAACTTTTATAAGGTAGAACAAGAAATAGCATTAAGACTTGTAAGATTAGACAACGCGCCTAATATGAAAAAAATAGAACATATTGAAAATGCTCTAAAAAAAGTTGAAGAAAAATCAAAAATAGAATTATCAGAAAAACAAAGAGAAGCGGTAAAATCAATAAATCAAAATAATGTAACAATTATTACAGGTGGACCTGGTACAGGAAAAACAACAATTATAAAAACAATAATTGATTTATATGAAGAAAGAAACAAAAAAGTTGTATTAGCAGCACCAACAGGAAGGGCAGCAAAAAAAATGACAGAAGCAACAGAAAGAGAAGCATCAACATTACATAGATTATTGGGAATAGGAAAACTAGATGATGAGGGAATATACTCAAAGCATAGTGATTATAGAGGAGAGCCAATAGATGCAGACTTAATAGTAGTAGATGAGCTTTCAATGGTAGACATGTTCTTAATGAACTATTTATTAAATTGTGTATATCAGGGAACTAAACTAATATTAGTAGGAGATGTAGACCAATTAGCATCAGTAGGACCAGGAAGTGTGTTAAAAGACTTAATAGATTCTGAAGTCATAAATACTGTTAAATTAGACAAAATTTTTAGACAAGCTGCAAAAAGCAAAATAATTTTAAATGCGCATAGAGTAAATAATGGAGAAGGATTTATTCAAAATGGAGATGAAGATTTAGAAGAAGACACAAAAGAAGATTTTTTCTTCATAAAACAAAATTCAACAGAGAAAATGTTACAAGAAGTAATAAGCCTATCAACTGGAAGGCTTGAAAAATTCGGGAACTACGACTTTTTCAAAAATATACAAGTATTAACACCAACAAAAAAAGGACCATTAGGAACAAAAGAACTAAATAGAGCATTACAAGCAGTTTTAAATCCAAATCTAGAAGAATTACCAGAAAAAACAAGTGGAGGAGTAACATATAGAATTGGTGACAGAGTAATGCAAGTAAAAAACAACTATGACATCACATGGGAAAGAGAAAAAAAGCCATTTGGAAGCGAAAAATTAAAAGGTGAAAGTTGGGCATCAACATATCAAGCAAAACCATCTGAAAAAGTTGAAATTGGGACAGGCGTATTTAATGGAGAAATAGGCACTATACTTGAAATTGATGAAAAAGAAAAGGTAGTCAAAATCCAATTTGATGATGAAAAAGTTGCATGGTACGAATATGCAGACTTAGAGCAAATAGAACATAGCTATGCAATAACAATACATAAAGCTCAACGGAAGTGAATTTGATGTAGTAATAATGCTAGCACCTCAATCAGCTCCAATGTTACTTACAAGAAATTTATTATATACTGGAATTACAAGAGCTAAGAAGTTATTGATTATAATTGGTAGCGATAGAGTTGTTAGTTATATGATTCAAAATGTTGATAGCAAAAAAAGGAATACAGGGTTAGAATTTAAAATGAGACAGTTGGGAGAAAAATAAATTTATATGGGAGAAAGAAAAAATGAAAGTATTATATACAGCATTTAATGGAAAAAGTAATTCTTCAAAAGTTTTATTAGATAATATTGATGTAGAAGAAAGTAATAAATTGTACTTAAAAAATAGTTTTAAAACAAGTGTTGAACAGTTAAAAAATAAGATTAAAAATAATGAATATGATTTAATTATTTCTTTTGGACAAGCACCGATTGATTCAAACACAATAAAAATTGAAACAAACGGTAGCTATGATAAGGAATGCTATGAAACTAAGTACGATTATTCTAAATTAAAAGAAAAATTAGAAGAAAAAAAATTAACCACAATAATTTCAAAAGATGCAGGAAATTATTTATGTAATAACATTTACTATAATGGTCTTAAATATATAAAAGAACAAAATTTAAAAAGTAAAATGATTTTTATACATATACCAGAAATAAACAATATAAAGGATATTAAGAAATTATCTAATTTATTTTAAGACTGTCAAATTTTGTCGAAATTTTCTTGTTGACAATATACATAAAACAGAGTATAATTAATATACTAATAGTAACTAACTTATATAAGTTAGAAAAAGCGGTTTTAACTCCACCAAACAAGAAACGGAGAATGAAAAAGCGGTTTTAACTCAGCCAAATAACAAATAGAGAATGAAAAAGTATAACGGGAATTAGTAACCAAATCTAATTCCCTATTTTAAATCAAGAAAAGAGTGAATAAAATTTTAAAAATTCAAGAACAAATTTTAAATCTAATTTATCCTCAAACATGCGGAATATGTGGAAAACTAGCCCAAAACTCATTATGCCCAAAATGCGAAATAGAGCTAAAAAAAGAATCAGATATAAACATTATTCAAACAGGAGAAGAAATAGAAGACAAATATTTTAATGAATTAATGTACATATTTAAATATGAAGGACAAATAAGAAAACTAATATTAGACTACAAATTCAATGAAAAATCCTATATATATTTAACATTTGTAAATTTTTTATTAAAAAACAAAAAAATATTTGAAAATATAAAAAATTATGATACAATTATATCAGTTCCAATAAGCAAAAAAAGATTAAAAACAAGAGGATATAACCAAAGCTTATTAATAGCAAGAAAAATAGCAGAACAAACAAAGTTGGAATTGGTGAATAATTGCTTAATAAAAACAAAAAATATAATAGAACAAAGTAAATTAAACAAAGAAGACAGAATTCAAAATATACAAGGTGTTTATGAATTAAAAAACAAACAATTAATAGAAAATAAGAAAATTTTATTAATTGATGACATTTACACAACAGGGAGCACAGTAAATGAATGTAGTAAAATATTAAGACAAGGAAATCCTAAAAAAATAGGTATACTAGTATTAGCAAAAGACTAATACTAAAACAAAAGATTAAGATGTGTCCCAAATGGACATTTTGTCCAAAAAGAACCGTCCCTTTTGGACAAGACATGGAGGTAAAGAAAAAATGGAAGATTTAGTTGAAAGCATATTAGATTATGTAAGATCTGATTACACAGATTATGCAATAATGATAAATGGAGAATGGGGTGTTGGAAAAACACACTTCTGGAATAATAAAGTAAGAAAAAAAATTGAGTCAATGCAATTAAATGGTAAGAGATATACAACTATTTATATGTCTCTATATGGAATTTCAAACTTGGAAGATATTAGCAAAAAAATATTTATTGAAACAACTCAATTAATGGACAAGAATTTAAGAAAATTTATGGATGCAAATGAACAAACAACAATACCAGAATATGCCAAGACAGGGTTAGATATGGCTAATTTCTTTGGAGTTACACAAAATGGTGATAAGGTAGACTATTCAGAGTTCTTTTCAACTGATGACAAAGTTTTATGCTTTGATGACCTAGAAAGAGCAAATGTTGATGTTATTGATATTTTAGGATATATCAACAATTTTGTTGAACATGACCATATAAAAACAATTATTATATGTAATGAAAAAGAATTATCAACAAAATTAAAAAGTTCTAACTTAGAAATGAAAACTTTTATAGCAACATATCTTTTAGACAAACAAGGAGAATTGAACACAACAGATAAACCAATGGTTGAAAAAATTCAAAATAAAATAGAGCATGTATTTGACAAAGCAAATGATTATGAAAGAATCAAAGAAAAATTAATTGGTGAAACTTTTGAATATGCACCTAAATTTGATTATATTATAAATGGAATATTAATGAGATATGAAAATAATCCAGACTTAATTAGATTTTTGCGAGCAAATACAAGATTAATAATATTGACATTTGAAAGAAGCGGAACAAGAAACTTAAGAATTCTAAAACATGCATTGAACGATTTTCAAAAAGTTTATGAAATGGTTGAAAAAAATTATCCAAATACTAATAATAGAGTAATGCAAACAATGCTTATTTTCACAATAGCTATCTCATTTGAAATAAAAGCAGGTAAAATAACAAAAGACAAATTCGTAAATATTAAAGACAATGAAGAGTACAAATCAATCTTAGTATCTTCAAGAACTTTAATGGATAACAGACAATTCTATATAAAAGAATTTGATAGCAACTATTATTATAACTTTAAAGCAGAATATAGATTTTTTAAATTTATTGAATATTATGTAAGAACTAGAATATTTGATATGAAAATATTTAAAGAAAACATGGAAACAATAAGAAATACAGTAGATACAGACAATTTACCAGGATATAAAAGATTACTTACAGAAGAATATTGGAAAATATCAGATGACGAATTTGAAAATGTAATAAAAGAAGTACTTGAAGATGTAAAACAAGGAAACTTGGAACTAATAGATATCGTAAAAATATATGCATACTTTAGCTATTTTTCAAGAAAAGGTCTTATAGACTATGATATAAAAACATTAAAAAATGTATTTTTTAACGGAATGAATTTAGCATCTCTAAAATCAAAATATTGTCCAAATGTAGAAGAAGAATTATCAAAAATTGCAATTGAACAATTTGAAGAAGATATGGACGAAGTAATAAAACACTTCAATACATTAAATAATCAATTATTAGATAAAATGTATAAAGAAAAAGCAGAAGATGTATTTAAATGTATTCCAATGAAAATGGAAGATTTCTATGAGAAGTTTGATAGACAATGTATGAATATACCAATATTCAAATATTATGATGTATATCAATTATTCCAAAGAATTTCTTGTGCAAGTAATGAAGATATAGTTTTAATAAAAGAAAAATTATTAAATAGAGCAGAAAAATATACAAAAGAAATAGAACCAGAAATGAAAAATATCAAGCTTTTAAAACAAGTTATTGATGACTATTTAAAAGGAAAAGATCAAACAATAAAAATTGTTATGATTAAAGAATTTTCTAATAGCCTAGGAAGTATTTTAGATAAATATAAAGTTAGCTTTTTACCCAAAAAAGAAGAAAAAGTAGAAGAATAATGGTTACAGTTCAGAATAAAAATAAGCCGTTCTAAATGTTTATATATTAAAATTTAAAATTCATTTTTCCAAACGCAATACCAAGAAGAAACAAGGAGTTTATCGCTACGGTAACCGTTCTGGAGAGAATGTTTAAAACAGTAGGTCAAAACAAATTTTAAATTTTAATATATAAACATCTAGAACTACTCTATAAAATTAAGACTGAACTGTAACGAATAATATTATAGAATTATAACAAAATTTTAATAAATATGTATAAAAATTTCCTCTTTTGAGATAATAAGAATAGACTTGAAATTAAAGGAGGATAAAAATGAAAGCAACAGGAGTGGTAAGAAGAATAGATGACTTAGGAAGAGTGGTAATTCCAAAGGAAATTAGAAAAACATTAAGAATAAAAGAGGGAGATCCACTTGAAATATTTACAGACAGAGAAGGCCAAGTAATATTAAAAAAATATTCTCCAATAGGAGAATTATCAGAATTTGCAACAGGATATGCAGAAACTTTATCAAAAACCACAGGGCATATAGCATGTATAACAGACAAAGACACAATAATAGCAGTATCAGGAGGTTCTAAAAAAGAATTTCTAGAACAAGATGTAAGTGAAGAACTAGAAAAACTTATGGAAGACAAAGAAGTTTATACAAGCAAAGAAAACAGTGATAAAGCAATGCCAATTACTAAAAATGATAAAAATGACAAAAAGAACAATGCACAAATAGTGTATCCAATAATATCAAATGGTGATACAATAGGAACAGTTATATTAATGTCAAAAGATGCAAACACAAAAATGAATGAAGTTGAGAAAAAGGTAGCTCAATCTGCAGCAACATTTTTGGCAAGTCAAATGGAAATATAAATATTTATTAATAAAAAATGATATTTGAATCTAAAATATTATAGACTTAAATATCATTTTTTATTTATTTAAACTATTTTCTTTTTATCTGATAATCCAACTAAATAATCAATAGAGGTATGATAATATTTTGCCAAAGTTATTAAATGAGTAACAGGTATTGGCCTATTACCGTTTTCGTATTCAGAATAATATTGCTGGGAAATGCCTAAAACTTGAGCTATATCTTTTTGGAGTTTATCATTATCTTCTCTTAAATCTTTAATTCTTTTAAATTTCACACTGTACCTCCTGAATAAACATTTTACTCTATTGTACCAAAAATGACAAATAATGGAATTATATACAAGATATATTATGTAAAAGAACATGAATATTATTAAAACGTATTTTAAGAAAAGCAGTTAGACACTTCAAAATTTGACTTTTCCTCCAATTTATGTTAAAATACAAACTAGATTGCGAAAGGCAAAAATGAGATTTTTATAAAACCTAAAAAGTAAAAAAGAGAACGGACAAAACAAACGATAAAAAAGAGCGGAATAAAAAACAAAAATAGTGACAACAATTAAATATAAGAAAAAATAAAACCACACAAAAATATAGTAAAAAACTATATATGTGAGGATTAATAAACATTTTAAAAATATATAAAAACTTTTTTACAAAAAAGGAATTATCAAAATTAGCAAGATTTTAAAAAGAGATTTAAAATCACAAAATAAAAAGAAAGAGAGGAAAAAGAATGACACAAGATAATAACAACAGAGAAGAAAAAGTGGAAAGAAAACCAAGAAACACACAAAGAACAACAAGAAACACAGAAAGAAGTTCAACAAGAACTACAACAAGAAGTACTTCAAGAAGCACAACAAAAAACACAACAAGAAAAACAACGACAAGAACTAAAACAGAATTAAAAACTGAAACAAAGAAAAACACAAGAGAAAACAAAAAAGTAGAAACAAAGGAGAGAAAGCAAAGTATATTCAAAAAATCAAAATTAAAAATAATCCCATTAGGGGGACTACACGAAGTAGGAAAAAATATAACAGTATTTGAATATGAAGATGAGATAATAGTAGTAGACTGTGGACTATCATTCCCAGAAGACGACATGCTAGGAATAGACCTAGTTATACCAGATATCACATACCTACAAAGAAATGTAGATAAAATAAAAGGACTAATAATAACACATGGACATGAAGACCATATAGGAAGTGTACCATATTTATTAAAACAAATAAATATACCAGTATATGCACCGAAACTAGCAATGGGACTAATAAGAAACAAATTAGAAGAACACAGAATATTAAGAAGTTCAACATTAATTGAAGTAACACAAGGTCAAAAAATTAAATTTGGAAAGAATTTTGAAATTGAATTTATAAGAAGCACACACAGTATTCCAGACTCTGTAATGCTTGCAATTAAAACACCTGTTGGAACAATATTACATACAGGAGATTTTAAAATAGACTATACACCAATAGACGGAAAAATAATGGACTTTGGAAGAATTGCAGAACTAGGAAACGAAGGAATATTAGCATTAATGTCAGACAGCACAAACGCAGAAAGAAAAGGTTTCACAATGTCTGAAAGTTCAATAGGACCAGTATTTGATAACTTATTTGATGGATGTACAAAAAGAATAGTAGTAGCAACATTTGCATCAAATGTACACAGAGTTCAACAAATAGTAAGTTCAGCAGTTAAATATAAAAGAAAAATAGCAATATGTGGTAGAAGCATGATAAATATGATAATGACAGCAAAAGAATTAGGATATATAGACTGCCCAGATGATATATTTATCGATATAGATACAATGTCAACATATAATGATGAACAATTAGTAATTATAACAACAGGAAGCCAAGGGGAAACAATGTCAGCACTAACAAGAATGGCAGCAGGAGACCACAGAAAAGTAAAAATTACACCAAATGACTTAGTCATAATATCTGCAAATCCAATACCAGGAAATGAAAAGTCAGTATCAAAAGTAATAGACGACTTAATGCAAATAGGAGCAGAAGTTGTGTATAGTGCATTAGCAGATGTTCACGTATCAGGACATGCCTGCCAAGAAGAACAAAAATTGATATTTGCTTTAACAAAACCAAAATTCTTTATACCAGTTCATGGAGAATATAGACAATTAAAAGCACATGGAGAAACAGCTCAAATGATGGGCATACCAGCCAAAAACATTATCATGATGGAAAACGGAAAAGTACTAGAGATAGATGAAGAAGAGGCTAAATTCAATGGAATGGTGCCAAATGGAAAAATATTGGTAGACGGATTAGGTGTTGGAGATGTTGGAAATATCGTTTTAAGAGATAGACAACACTTATCTCAAGATGGTTTAATAGTAATAGTTTTAACAATGGACTCATCAACAGGAGAAGTGGTAGCAGGACCAGATGTTATATCAAGAGGTTTTGTATATGTTAGAGAATCTGAAAATTTAATGGATGATGTTAAAAATGTTGTAAGACATGAAATTAAAAAATGTGAAGAAAAAGGTCTTAGAGATTGGGCTACAATAAAAGCAACTGTTAGAGAAAATTTAAGAGATTATATATTTAGTAAAACAAAAAGAAACCCTATGATTATTCCTATAATTATGGAGGTATAACAAAATAGCAAAGAGATAAAGTTTTTTTCAAAAGGATTTTCAATTTTGGAAGAAAAGAGGTTATAAATGAAAAAAAATTTTGAAGATACAATGGAATTAATAAATTTGGAAGAAGATTTATTAAAAAATAAAGAACTAAAGAAATTAATAGAATTTAAAACAGGAAAAACAAATATAGAAAAAAATGACTTAATAGATATTAAAGATATTATATTAGACGGAAAAACAATAACAGGAAATATTAATATAATTTATTTTGAAGAATTAGAATTATTTCCAAATTTAAGTAAAATAGAAATAAAAAATACAAACATACCAGATAAATATATAAAATACTTAGAAAAAATAGAAGAAATATCATTCAAAAATTGTGAATTAACCAATATTGAGCAACTAGAAAAAATAACAAAGTTATCAATAAATAATTCAAAAATTGACAACATAGAAAAAATATCAAATCCAAAAAATATTACAGAATTAGAACTGATTAATGTAGACTTAGAAAAATTTGAATTTCTAAAAAAAATGGAAAAATTAAAAACTTTAAGAATAAAAAATGTTAAAAATTTTTCGATGGAAAAAATAGACTTTTTCTTACCAATTGAATACCTATCAATAGAAGGAATAGAAAAAATAAGCATTGATATTATAGAAAAGTATTCACAGCTAAAAGTTTTATCAATAGACAGAAAAAAACAAGAAGAATGGAAAGAAAATCTAGAAAAAATAGAAAAAAAAGGAATTAAAATTCTATTAAATGATATTTATGAATATTAGGAGAAAAAATATGATTGTTGTTAATAATACGAAAGAATTAGAACAAAAATATAACTTATATGCTATACCTGACGATGAAATGGTTATGGTACTTGGAGGACTAGCAAATAAAGAAAAATACAATAGAGAAATATACCAAAGGAGAATAACATATACAGGTAGACAAATAAAACAAATAATAGAACAAATGCAAGAAATAGAAAGTGCCATGCCTGATTCATGGAATGATTGGCAAAAAGCAAAATATATATATGAAACATTAGGAAACAAAATAGAATACAACAGAAATAAAGAAGAATATAAAACACAACAACCTTCTAATCTAACAGTTATATTAAGTAGAAAAGCAATATGTGCAGGATATTCTTTATTATATAAAGAAATGATGGATAGACAAGGAATTTCATGTGATTACATAAGAGGAAGAGCAACAAACAGAGCAGGAAAAACTGATAAACATGCATGGAATGTTTTACAAGTGGATGGACAAACATTTCCAGTAGACTTAACATGGGATTCAGGATATATGCAAACAGGAGAAAAAGAACTAAACTATTTTGGATGTGATACAGAATTTTTACAAAGCCATGTACCAGATAATGATGAGATAAATTATCAATATTATTGCTATAAAAAAGAATCAATAAATTCAATTAATACACAAGATATAAAGAAAAAAGAAATTAGTGAAGAACAAAAAATTGGAATAATAAATTTAGCAATAGAACAAAATTATGAGAAATTTAAATCACAATATGGCGAAGAACAAGCCAAAAAATTTGTAAAACAAGCAATAAAAACTTATATTACACAAGGTAAAGCAAATGTATTTACAAGACAAGGAATGGCTAGAGAACAAATCAAAGAACATATAAGCCAAAATGATATGATGGAATTATTAATAAAAGTATATGTACAACAAAATGAAACGGGACCTAATCAAGGAAGAAATGTATTAAATGAAGCGGTACAAGAAAACCTTAAAAAATATAATAGATTACAAGTTGAACAAGCATTAAGAAGGTATATTTTTGAAATGAATTCAAAAGGATTTACAAGAGAAAATAATGCAAGAAAAAATATAGAAGAATATATGACTCAAGATATTGCAATAGATACTATTATAGAAAATATTGTAGAAAGAGAACTAGAATTAAGTGAAAAAACAATAATATTAGAAGAACAAAATCTCAACGAAATTAACAGATTATATTTTGATGGAGACGAATTTGCACAAGTTAAATTATCAGAAGAAAAATCTCAAAAAATAATTCCAAAAGCAATGCAATGGATTAAAGAAAGAACGAAAACAAGAAATAATGAGAAAAATAGTTTAAAAGAAAATAATTACAAAGAAAACTTTGACATCAACATAAAAGAAGATAACCAAAAATAAGGAGAGAAAAATGGTATTTGAAGAAGCTTGTAGTGAAATGAATTATATTTTAGAACATATGAATCCAATTGACAAAAATAAGATTCCAAAGTCAGTAATAGATTTTTTTAAAGAAAATAGATCACTTACATATAAAGTAAAATTAACAACAGATAAAAAATTAGAAGAACAAGATTTAAAAGATGAAACAAAAGCTTTTATTAAGATAATATATGCTAAATATTTTTTAGAAGATTCACAAAAAGAAGATTTTATTAATCAATTAAAAGAACATAAAGAAGAAAAAAATAATGACAATATTGAAACGACAGAATTAGTAGTTTATAAAGAAAATAAAATATTAAAAGTAATACGAAAAATATTTAGTTTTTTTAAAAGAAAAAAAGATATTTAATATTTAAAATATTGTAAGTAAAAGATAGGAGAAAAAAATGGATTATAAAGATTTAGCAAATTTAATATTTCCAGATGCAAAGGAAATATCATATTATGAAGAAAAATACCCAGAAAGAAACTTACCAGAAGGTGCAATAGTAACAAGATATGCACCAAGTCCAACAGGATTTATGCATATTGGAGGCTTATATCAAGCATTAATAGCAATAAAAGTTGCAAATCAAACTGATGGAGTTTTCTTTTTAAGAATAGAAGATACAGATCAAAAAAGAGAAGTAGAAAATGGAATAACAGAAATAGTACAATCATTAAAAGATTTTGGATTAGAAGCAGATGAAGGTATGATTTCAGAAAATGAAGGTAAAGGAAATTATGGACCATATAAACAAAGCCAAAGAAAAGAAATATACCAAGCATATGCAAAATATTTACTAGAACAAGGAAAAGCATACCCATGTTTCTGTACACCTGAAGAAGTAGAAGAAATAAGAGCAAAACAAGAGGCTGCAAAAATAAGACCTGGATATTATGGAGTATGGGCAAAATGTAGAAATATAACTGTTGAAGAAGCTATGCAAAGAATTCAAAATGGAGAAAAATATATAATCAGATTTAAATCTCCAGGAAGAGAAGACAGAAAAATAAAACATCATGATGTTATTAAAGGAAATGTAGATTTTCCAGAAAATGACCAAGATATAGTAATAATAAAAGCTGATGGACTTCCAACATATCATTTTGCACATGCAATAGATGATCATTTAATGCATACAACACATGTAATAAGAGGAGATGAATGGTTATCATCAGTACCATTACATTTACAATTATTCCATGAATTAGGATTTAAAGCTCCTAAATATGCACATATTGCACCAATCATGAAAAATGATGAGGGAAATAAAAGAAAATTAAGTAAAAGAAAAGACCCAGAAGCAGCTGTAAGCTATTACGCTGAAGAAGGAATACCAGCAGAAGCTGTTAAGGAATATTTGCTAAATATAGCAAATTCAACATTCGAAAACTGGAGAAGGGCAAATCCAGATAAATCTATGGAAGAATTTGAATTACAATTAAACAAAATGAGTGTAAGTGGTGCATTATTTGATATGGTAAAATTATTAGACGTATCAAAAACAGTTATATCAAAAATGACAGCAGAAGAAGTATATGAAAACTCTATGAATTGGGCTAAAAAATATGATGCAGAACTAGCAAAATTATTAGAAGATAAAGAATATGCATTAAAAGTATTTGGAATAGAAAGAGGAAATAAAAAGCCAAGAAAAGATATTTCAAAATGGTCTGATGTAAAAGAAAACATATCATATATGTATGATGAAGAATTTGAAAAAGATACTTCGGAATATCCATATCAAGTAATAAATGATAAAGAATCAATTGATAAAATATTAAAATTATATATTGAAAAATATTACGATGAAAATGATGACAAACAAACATGGTTTGACAAAATAAAAGAATTAGCAGGAGAGATGGGATATGCTAAAGAAGTAAAAGAATTCAAAGCAAATCCAGGAATGTATAAAGCACATGTTGGCGATGTAAGTACAGTTTTAAGAGTTGCTTTAACAAAGAGAACAAATACTCCTGATATGTATGAAATTATGCAAGTTTTAGGAAAAGACAGAGTTGCAAAAAGAATGTCTTAGGGGAGAAGATATGGAATATAATATTGGAAATATAGTAAGAACTAAAAAACAACATCCGTGCGGAAGTAAATTATGGGAAATAACAAGAGTGGGCGTTGACTTTAAATTAAAATGCCAAGGATGTGGACATATAGTAATGTTACCAAGGGAAAAAGCTCTAAAAATGATAACTAAAAAGATTGAAAATAAAAATGGTAATAATGAAGAAAATAATAGTAAAAACAAATAATGACAAAAATATACAATTTTTTACTACATTTAGCATAATATATAGTATAACACTATAATAAAAAGTGTTATACTGGAGGTGACTTTTATGGAACCACAAGATGAAATATTTTGCTATGAAAAGAAAGAAAAGAAATGTAATAATATAAAATGTTTAGGATTAGTAGCTATAATTTTATTAGTATCTTTTGCAGTAGTTATTGGATTAATAATTGGAGCTGCAATAAGTGCAGCTGTATTAACAGCTTTACCAGCTGTAATAGTGCTAGCAGTAATTCTTGGATTACTATTTATACTAGCTCTAATATTATTAATATGTAACAGAAAAAAAGATAAAAAACACAGATGCAAATGTTGTTGTTAAAATATAGTGGCTGAAAGTCAATAGTTGGGGTGGAAAACTTCGAAAGTTTTCTGCTCCAATATTTTTATGCATTTTTAAAACAAATCATAAAAATATCTGAAAATATGTAATTTTGAGTATAGTTAATAAACCAATTAATAAATTGGTAAATAATGGTAATATGTAGTTTAAAATGATTAATTACCCACGATTAAGCAACATAATTCTTGCTTTAAAATTCGTAAAATTTCTTACACCAAAAGAAATTCTTTTTAAAACTTTAATTTTATTATTAAAGCCCTCAGTAGGACCATTTGAATATGGAACTTCTAGTGAGTTTTTTATTTCACAATACCAATGTTGATATGTTTTGGCACATTCTTGTAGTTCAGGTATATCAGATTCAAGGTTATATTTAATCCAGTTTGAGAGTTTATATATTTTTAAATCAGAATTTTCGTCAGAATGGATAATATCTAATAATTCTTCTTTCTCTCTGTAAGCAATACGGAGACTTTCAGAATAATTATTGAGTATATAAGTTAGTTCTTCATATTGTTCATCTGAATTCAAATTACATTTTCTTGAAAGAAGAAGTTTTCTAGAGTGTTTAAAATATATTCTTTCTTTTCTAGGTAAATTATTTTGTACAGAAATTCTAATTTTATTAACAGCATCACAAGCATATCTAGCAAAATGAAAATGGTCTGCAACAATTTTAGCTTTTCTGAAATAAGTAAAAGCAATATCTTTATATGTTTCCCATAAATCAGTAACAAAATATTTAACATTATCAAGTTCAGATTTAGGAAATTTTTTAAAATAGTCACATAAAAAATGTTTATGTCTGCATTCAAGAATATCAACAACTTCATGAGTTTCACCATCAATTAATGCAACTTGATATTTATAATGTCCAGTATTTCCCTTAAATTCATCAATGCAAAGTACTTTAGGAAGATGTGAAGGAGTTACAGCAAGATAAGGAAAAAGTCTAGAAATATACCCAGGAGAAATCCCACACATATTAGCAATGTCAGAACAAGAAGAAAGTTTACGAAGTTGATCAACAACAAATTCAGTAAGTCTAGTAGATTTTCTAGAATATTTGTTAACAATAGAATTATTTTCGTAAAAGGATTTATGGCAAAGCTTACATTCATATCTACGTTTATTGTAAATGAGTTTAGTATTTTTAAAATATACAGGAATGTCTGTAATAATTTGAGTTCTATAATCATGAATTTTAGTAGTTTCAGCACCACAATAAGGACATAAATGCTCTTTTACAGGCAATTCGATGTAAATTTCCACCTTTTCTTTTAAATTTTTAATATTTTTTACGATAACATCTTCCAAATTTAATAAATTTTTGATAAAATTAGTTTGCACTTATCAATACCTCCTTTAATGTTTTTCGCAATTACATTTTATCAGGTATTTAAGATAAGTGCTATATTTTTTTAAAAAAATGTTGGAGTTTTTTTACCCACCCCAACATTTATTATAGAACCAATATAGTAAGCTGCAATAATGAAAATAAGGAAATAACAAGCAAAATAAAAATCTGTCAAAAGGAGCAAAATCCTTTGACAGATTTTTTAAATATATTTCTCAATTTCATTCCAAACATCTTCCGTATAAACTTTTCTTTCAGAAGAAAAAGGATATGTAGGAATATCACCAATAGGATTTAAAGATTTTTGCAACTTATTAGCAACATCTGCAACTTTAGTAACAGCAATTTTATCAGCCTTATTTGCCAAAATCATACAAGGTAAACCTGAACGAATAACATAATCATACATAAGTCTATCATTTTCAGTAGGAGAGTGACGAATATCTACTAAAAAAATAATTAAAGAAATTTGTTTTCTGTTAAAAAGATATTCTTCAATAAATTTTCCTACTTGTTCTTGTTCTTTTTTAGACATTTTACTATAACCATAACCAGGCAAGTCTACAAAATAAAATTTTTCATCTATATTATAAAAATTTATTTGTCTAGTTTTACCAGGCTCACTACTAGTTCTTGCTAATTTTTTCCTATTAATCATTGTATTTATAAAACTTGATTTTCCAATATTAGATTTACCAACTAGAACAATTTCAGGTAAATTATTTTTTGGATATTGAGCAGGTTTTACTGCTGATACTTCAAATTTTGGATTATTTACTATCATTTCGCTCTCCTTCACTTTTAAAACTTAATTCATCTTCTAAATATAAGCTAATTAAATTATCGATATTTATTAAATTTTTTTCCAAAGAATCACATAATTGGTGTAAATCCGTAGTTGTCGGATTTTTTATAAATGAAGATATAAGAGATATTGAACTAGGACAAACATCTTTAAAACTTTGCAATTCTAAAAGTCTTCTTTTAAAAATAGAACTATCAAAATCCCTAGTTATTATATAATTATGTACATCTGATATAAAATTGTCTAAAATATTATAAACAGGTATTAAAATTGTAGCTGATGTATATTTTATAAATATTTTTCTATAGTTGTCGAAAAGATGTTGATTAGAACTATTATTATAATAATCATTATCACTAATTAGTCTTACAAAATGTTTAGCCATATATGGTATTGAAAGCAAGTCTGATATTTTTCTTGAAAATACATTTTTATGCTCTTTACCAAATGTATTCATAAATTTTATAAAAATATTTTTAGGAATATAATCCAAACTTTCAATAAATCCATTATTATGATTATAATTAGATAATATATATACACTATCTTTAGAATATAAAGAACAATTCTGAACACCATTAGTAATATCAGAATCATATAATAATTCATATTGATAATCAGAATTCTTTAGATAAAGTGCAGTTTCACCAGTTTTAAAACTATATTCCATAGATATATTTTCATATTCAAAAATATCAATAAAATTTTCATTATTATTTTCATGTATTTGAGAAGAGTCTATTAAAACATCACCATAAACTTCTTTTTTAGAAAAGGCTAATGGATTTTTTTTATCAATTATGTTATTCATATTTCAACATCCTTTCCAAAAATTATTTTTTTGGAACAATTTTATCAGTACCACCCATATAAGGTCTCAAAACCTCTGGAACAGTAACACTACCATCTTCATTATAGTTGTTTTCCAATACAGCAATTAAACCTCTTGGAGTAGCAACAACTGTATTATTTAAGGTATGCAAATAATAATTACCTTTTTCGCTTTTTACACGAATTCCTAAACGTCTTGCTTGAGCATCTCCTAAATTAGAACAACTACAAACTTCAAAATATTTCTTTTGTCTTGGACTCCAAGCTTCAATATCACAAGATTTAACTTTTAAATCAGCTAAATCACCAGAGCAACAATCAAGTTGTCTAACTGGAACATTCCAACTTCTAAATAATTCAACACTTAATTTCCACATTTTATTATACCAAGTCATTGAATCTTCTGGTTCGCATAAAACAATCATTTCTTGTTTTTCAAATTGATGAACACGATATAAACCTCTTTCTTCTAATCCATGTGAACCGATTTCTTTTCTAAAACATGGAGAATAAGAAGTCATACTAATTGGAAGATCTTCTTTTTTGATTAATTGGTCTTTAAATCTTCCAATCATAGAATGTTCAGAAGTACCAATTAAATATAAATCTTCACCTTCAATTTTATACATCATGTCATACATTTCTTCAAAGCTCATAACGCCAGTTACAACATCACTACGAATCATAAAAGGTGGAATAGCATATGTGAAGCCATTATTTATCATAAAATCTCTAGCATATGCAAGCATTGCCTCATGAAGTCTGGCAACATCACCTATTAAATAATAGAAACCAACACCACTAGTACGACCAGCAGACTCTTTATCCATACCATTAAATCTATCGATAATATCAGCATGATAAGGAATTTCGTAATCTGGAACAACTGGGTCACCAAATCTTTGAACTTCAACATTTTCACTATCATCTTTACCAATAGGAACAGAAACATCCATAATATTTGGAATTTTCATCATTCTTACTTTAATTTCTTCTGAATATTCTGTTTCTAATTTTTCATTTTCTTCAAGTTTTGCATTTATTTCTTGAACTTTTGATTTAATAGATTCAGCTTCATCTTTTTTACCTTGTTTCATAAGGTTTCCAATTTCATTACTTAAAGATTTTCTTTCAGCTCTTAAATTATCACCATTTAATTTAGCTTCTCTATTTTTAATATCTAAATCAATAACTTCATCAACTAAAACTAATTTTTCATCTTGAAATTTCTTTCTAATATTTTCTTTAACCACATCTGGGTTTTCTCTTAAAAATTTAATATCTATCATATTTTACCTCCATGTCCAAAAGGGACGGTTCTTTTTGGACATTTTGTCCATTTGGAACCGATCTTATTTTTAAATTTCGTTAACTAATTCAAATCTATGTTTTTGACCTGTTATATTATCAGGTCTTTCTGAAATTTCTTCTAAAAACATTTTTTCCGAGCGAATACATATTTTTTTATCAGCATCAAGATGTTGATAAACTACCATTGACTCTTGCGTTTCTGAATCAAAACCTTTACAAATTATGTAATAATAAGGCCCTTTAAAATGACGATAAACTCGTCCAACTTTTACTTCTTCCATTTTTTATAATCATTCCTTTCAAATATGAAAACATTATACAATAATTTGCATCAAATATCAATAATTGAATGAAAATAATAGTGTAAAATGGTTTCGGATACTAGAAAAGAGAAACTCTTTTTTG
>CAMCQH010000027.1 GCA_945877035.1 uncultured Clostridium sp.
AGAGAAACATCAACAGCAGGAGTAGGTCAAACATCATGGTACTCAGACTACTCTTTCTTCCCAGGTTACGACAATCCATTCTTCAGACGTGGAGGTGGGTGGTATGCTACCACCGGTGCTGGTTTGTTCTGTTTCTCTCGTGATGGTGGCGGTAGCAATTGCGTTTATGGGTTCCGCGCAGTCCTTGTGGCTCAGTAGCACTCAAGCAGGAAATATTATAATGAAAAAGCACAAACTTTCAAAAAAGCCTTGTGCTTTTTTCATTTTATAGATATAATAAAGACACCAAAAAAACAAAAATCTTTCATAATAATCGAAAGGGTGATATAAATGAAAAAATTACCAAACGGAATAAGCAATTACGAAGAATTAATAGAAGACGGATATTTATATGTAGACAAAACACCATACATAGAAAAATTAGAAAATCTAACAGACAAAAGAATAATGTTTTTAAGACCACGAAAATTCGGAAAAACACTATTTACAAGCATGTTAGAAAATTATTATGACATAAAAAAAGCAGATAAATTCGAAAAACTATATACTGAAACATATATAGGAAAACATCCAACAAAATTAAAAAATAGTTATCATATACTAAAATTTAATTTCTCGGGAATAGACACAGGTGATGAAGAAACAACAATGCAAGGATTTCAAGAAAAAGTAAAAATCTCAATAGATAGTTTCGTGAAAAAATATAATATGGATTTTTACATTAATGAAGAACAAACAATAGAATCAATATTAAAAAGTTTATTTGAAGCATTTAGATTCCAAAAAGAAAATGAAAAAATCTATGTAATAATTGATGAATATGACCATTTCGCAAATGAATTATTAAGTTTTAATACATCAAAATTTAAAGAACTACTATCAAAAAATGGAAAAGTAAGAAAATGGTATGAAATATTAAAAGAAGGAACAGAAAGTGTAGTTGATAGAATATTCATAACAGGTGTTGCACCAATAACATTAGATAGCTTAACATCAGGATTTAATATAAGCAAAGATATTACAAGGAATGCTAACTTTAATGAAATGCTAGGATTCACAAATACTGAATTAAAACAATTAATGGAAGAACAACAAATAAGTGAAGAAAATCAAAAAATATTATTACCAATAATGAAAGAAAATTATGATGGGTATAAATTCAGTATAGATGGAAAAGAAAAAATATATAATTCAAATATGTGTTTATATTTCTTAAATAGCTATTTGGAATTTAACAAGATACCAAGAGAATTAATAGATGTAAATATAGCTAGTGATTTCAGTAAATTAGGCAAAATGTTAGATTTATGCCAAGGTGAAAACAGAATGGATATTATTGAAAAAATAATTGAGGGGGTTCCAGTATTAAGTGAAATAACAGAAAAATTTAATGTAGAAATAGGCTTTAGAGAAAAAGAGTTAATTTCAATGTTATTTTATTTAGGCTATTTGACAATAACAGGGGAAGAAGTAGGATATCCTAAACTTAAAATACCTAATAAAATAATGAGAGAATTGTATTCAGATTATTTCTTGGAAATTCTTAGTAAGAATGCGGATATAAGAATAGACAACCAATACACTGAAATAGCGGCAGAAATGGCAACTGAAGGAAAAATTGATAAAATAATCGACTTAGAACAAAAGTATTTAACCAATTTATCAAATAGAGATTTTCAAAGATTTGATGAAAAATATATAAAATTAATATTTTATTGCATAGCAATGAATTTAAAAATATATAATGTAAAATCAGAAATGGAAATAGAAAGAAAATATCCAGATATAACACTAATACCAATAGACAGAAGTAAAGGATATAATTCAATAATGGTTGAGTTTAAATACTTGAAAAAAGGAGAAGAAAATCAATTAAAAGAAAAACAGGAAGAAGCTAGAAAACAAATTGAAGAATATAGCAATACAGAAGAAATAAAAAATGTTGAAAAAATGAACAAATATACTGTAGTTGTTGTAGTTGATAAAATATATGTAGAAAAAATTTAAAAAATGAAAAAGCACAAACTTTCAAAAAAGCCTTGTGCTTTTTTCATTTTATAGATATAATAAAGACATCGAAGAAAAGGAGGCAAAAAATGAGTTTTATAGAAACAATAAAAACTAGAGCAAGACAACAAATAAAAACAATAGTACTACCAGAAGCAACAGACATAAGAACACTAAAAGCAACAGAAGTAGTACTAAAAGAAAAATATGCTGATATAATTTTAGTAGGCAACAAAGAAGAAATAATAAACATAGCAAAAACTAACAACATAAACATAGAAGGAGCAGAAATAGTAGAACAACAAACATCTCCAAACTATGAAAAATATGCAAATTTATTATATGAATTAAGAAAACACAAAGGCATGACAATAGAACAAGCAAAAGAACTGGCATTAGACCCAGTATATTTCGGAATGTTAATGGTAAAAGATGAAGAAACAAAAGCAGATGGTTTAGTTTCAGGGGCAATACACTCAACAGCAGATACATTAAGACCAGCTTTACAAATATTAAAAACAGCACCTGACACAAAATTAGTTTCAGCATTTTTTGTTATGGTAGTACCAGACTGTGAATATGGTTCAAATGGAACATTCATATTTGGAGATTCAGGATTAAATGCAAATCCAAATCCAGAAGAATTATCAGAAATAGCAATATCATCAAGTAAAAGTTTTAAACAATTAGTAGGAGAAGAACCAAAAGTTGCAATGCTTTCTTATTCAACATATGGAAGTGCAAAATCTGAATTAACCGAGAAAGTTATTGAAGCAACAAAATTATTAAAAGAAAAAGAGCCAGATTTAAAAGCTGATGGTGAGTTGCAATTAGATGCAGCAATTATACCAGAAGTTGCAAAATCAAAAGCACCAAATAGCCCTATTGCGGGAGAAGCTAATGTATTGATATTCCCAGATTTAGATGCTGGAAATATTGGATATAAATTAGTGCAAAGATTAGCAAAAGCAGAGGCGTATGGACCACTTTGCCAAGGAATTGCTAAACCAGTAAATGACCTTTCAAGAGGATGTAGTTATCAAGATATTGCTGGAGTTATTGCAATTACTGCAGTACAAGCACAAAAATAGAAGGAGGTATTATATGAAAATTTTAGTTTTAAATTCAGGAAGTTCATCATTAAAATATCAAGTAATTGATATGGACACAGAAGAAATGTTAGTAAAAGGATATTTTGAAAGAATAGGACAACAAAATTCTTTTCTAACACACAAAGTTGATGGAATAAAACACAAATTTGAAAAACATGTAGAAAACCACGAACAAGCATTAGAATTCATTTTTACAAGATTAATGAATGACCATTACGGAGTTATAAAAAGCCTAGATGAATTAGGAGGAATTGGGCACAGAGTTGTTCAAGGCGGAGAAAAATATTCTAAGCCAGTATTAATTACAGATGAAGTAATTCAAGAAATAAGAAAAGCTAGTGATTTAGCCCCATTGCACAACCCAGCAGCTATTTTAGGAATAGAGGCATGCAAAAAAATTGCACCACAAATACCAATGGTAGCAGTATTTGACACAGCATTCCATCAAACAATTCCAAAGGCTAGATATATTTATCCAATACCTTATGACTATTACAAAAAATATGGAATAAGAAAATATGGAGCACATGGAACATCACATCAATATGTTGCATATAGAGTTGCAGAAATGATGGGAAAAGATATAAAAGACTTAAAAATAGTTAATTGCCATTTAGGTCAAGGAGCAAGTGTATGCGCAATACAAAATGGTGAATCAGTAGAAACAAGCATGGGATTAACACCTCTAGGAGGAGTACCAATGGGAACTCGTTCAGGAGATTTAGACCCATCAGTAGTTACTTATATAATGAAAAAAGAAAACTTGACACCTCAAGAAATGGAAGATATACTAAACAAAAAATCAGGAGTTTACGGAGCATCAAGAGGAGTATCAGTAGACTTTAGAGACATAGAAAATGAAGCTTTAGCTGGTGGAGCACATGCTCAATTAGCACTAGACATATACCATTATGATGTTGCATCATATGTAGCAAAATGTGCTGTTGCTATGGGAGGAATAGATGTACTTACATTTACAGCAGGTGTTGGAGAAAAAGGTCCTTTATCTAGAAAAGCTATATGCGACCAACTTGAATTTTTCGGAGTAAAAATAGATAATGAAAAGAATCAAATAAGAGGAGAAGAAATTGAAATATCAGCTCCAGATTCAGAAGTAAAAGTATTTGTAGTTCCAACGAACGAAGAATTAATGATAGCAAGAGAAACTTTGAAAAATATTTAATTTATGATAAGCGAAGTGTTAAGGTTTGGCAGACAAAAATTTTGAAAAAATTTTTGGATGACGATGAACGGAGCGAAGCGTAGTGAAAGGAGAAAAAAATGAAAATATTAGTATTAAATTGTGGTAGTTCATCACTAAAATATCAATTAATAAACATGGAAACAGAAGAAGTTATGGCTTCTGGAAAATATGAAAGAATAGGAGAAGCAGAGGCTTTTATAACACATAAAGTAAATGGACAAAAAATAGAAATCAAAAATCCAGCTTATAATCATTCAGAAGCAATTGATTTTACTTTAAAACAATTAACAAATCCAGAATATAAAGTAATAGATAGCTTAGATGAAATTAATGCTATTGGACACAGATTAGTTCATGGTGGAGAAAAAATTGCTGAATCAGTAGTTATAGATGAAAAAGTAATAGATGTTTTAAAAGAATATACAGATTTAGCACCATTACATAATCCAGCTTGTATATTAGGAATTGAAGCTTGCAAAGAAGTTATGCCAGGAAAACCAATGGTAGGTGTGTTTGATACAGCATTCCATCAAACAATGCCAAAAGATAAATTTGTTTATCCAATTCCATATGGATATTACAAAAAATATGGTGTTAGAAAATACGGATTTCATGGAACATCACACATGTTTGTTTCTCAAAGACTTGCAGAAATTGAAAACAAACCAGTAGAAGATATGAAAATTGTTACATGTCATCTAGGACAAGGTTCAAGTATATGTGCAATTAAAGGTGGAAAATCAATTGACACAAGTATGGGATTAACACCACTTGGAGGATTACCAATGGTTACAAGAAGTGGAGATTTAGACCCATCAGTTATTACATATATAATGAAAAAAGAAAATTTAACTCCAGCACAAATGGAAGATATATTAAATAAAAAATCAGGACTTTCTGGTATGTCTGGTTTAGTTCCAGATTTTAGAGAAATAGAAATTGCTTCAAATGAAGGTCAACCAGATGCTCAAATTGCTGTTGAAAACTTTAATTATACAATTGCAAGCTATATTGCTAAATATGCAGTTGCAATGAATGGAATTGATTATATAGTATTTACAGGTGGAATTGGTGAAAATCAAATTAATATCCGTAAAGGTATTTGTGAAAAACTAGAATTTATGGGTGTTAAACTAGATGTTGATGAAAATAATATGAGAGGTGAAGAAAAAGTTATTTCTAAACCTGATTCAAAAATTAAAGTTTATGTTATTCCTACAAATGAGGAATTAATGATAGCTAAAGAGACTTTGAGACTAATAAAATAAAACTAAAAAGCAGGTATAAAGAAAAAAATATACCTGCTTCTCTACTATTTTCGTAAAAATTCAGATTCTAAATCTTTTAATGCGTCTGAAGATGGATAAAAAAGTGAACCTTCTGCACCTACTATCGCATTTTCAAATGCGTACAATAATCTTTCACCCATAATATTTTCTTTGATATAAGGCCCTTGAAGTCTTTCAAAGATATTTTCCTTTACATTGAACTTAGATGAAAAAACATCATTCATAGCATAATAAAGAAGCATCCGCTGTAAACTTTCTTTGAAAATCTCGATTATTTCATCTTCAGATAACTTAATTGCATATGAAGATGGATCTGAATCAGGATTGTTTATAGACAATATAAATGCCTGATATTCTCTCATCCGGTCCAGCAACATTGCATAGTTATCCATAAATGCTACTTCAAAAGCCTTTGAAATTTCTGGGTCTTTAAAAAGATTTGAAATTTCACTTTCTTCGCCACCAAATCTAAATTGATACATATTATTTTACCTCCTTGAATTGTGTTGGAGGTTTTACCCTCCAAGTAGTTTAATAGTTACTAAAGGGTAATACTAAAAATATATGCTATTATATCATATCTTATGGTAACTTTCAATAAATTTACCAATTAATTTTAATTATTCTTTTTTAATATTTGTTTATTTATCAAAATAAATATTACCAAAAAATAAAATATAAATAAACAAATATTAAAAACCAAATTCATAGTCATATCAATAAAGCTAAAATGGAATATACTCATAATAAAATATGACAACAAGCTACAAACTAAAGGAACTAAAACCCAGTCAATAAAACAAATTTTAATTTTAGAATATTTAATAAGCTGAAAAAGGCTAACACTAAAATTCAAAATTTCACTAAACAAAATAGAAGCTATATAACCATTAATTCCCCATATAGGAAGCAAAAAATAAATAAAACATGTAGTAATACTTAAATCCAAAATGTTACAACACATAACACCAAATTGCTTATTCAAACCTTTTAATATGCAGTCAATAATGTGGTCCATATACAAAAAAAACACTAATGGAGCAAGTAACTTAAAATAAAGTCCTGTTTCTAAATTATTATATATAACTAGCCCTAAATCATTTGAAAAAAATAAAAAAATACTAGAAACGCAAACAGAAAAAGCACATGTAAATTTAAAAATCTTATTACTAATATAATGTATAGCTTTATAATTTTTTTGAGCTATATATGTCGAAAATTCAGGTATTAAAAGCATACTATAAGAATCAGTAAGAACAGTAGGAAATGTAATAACAGGCATTACCATACCATTAATAATTCCATATTTAGAAAGAGCATTATTACAAGAAAGTCCAGACTTTTCAAGTTGAGTTGGAATAATTAATTGCTTTAATGTTGAAAGCCCTGAACGTATGTAAGAGGTAATAGCAACAGGAAAAGCAATTTTTAATATATTTATTCTTTGTCCAAATGAGCGAACATTGCTTAATTTTTTTAACTTAATATCAATGATATATAAAATAAAAATCAAAGTAAATGAACATATTTCTGAAATCACATCAGCTAAAATTAGCGAAATACAAATATATTCAACACCTTTTGAAATATTTATTTTAAGCAGAATAACTGTTGCAATCATTTTTATCACAAATTCAAAAACTTGAGTAATTGCATTTTTATATGCTTTTCTAACAGATGTAAAATAGCTATTTATACATGATGACATTGCAATAAATGGAAGACCAATGGCGATATAAAATAGAGGTTTTGAAGATACCATATTATGCAAGCATTTATCAGTTATAAATCCTGAAAATAATAGAATTAATCCACCTGCTGCAATTCCTAATAAAAGGCTAAAAAATATACATGTCCTTATAGCTTTTATAGCGATTTTATCTTTATTTGTTGCAAATTTTTCAGAAACAATAACTGTAACAGCAATGTTTAAACCAGATGTGGCAACAGTTATAAAAAATAGATATACAGCCATTACTAGACTGAATACTCCAACCGCTTCTGAACCAATTTGATTTGATATGTACACATTAAAAATGAGTGCAGCAAATTTCATTAATAAGCTAGTGAGTGTTAAAATTGTTCCATTTATAAAAAATAATTTACTCTTTTTTCTCAAAATATTCACCTTATAAAGAATATTAATTTTTTTGAATTTTATGAATAAAAACTGACCATCAAGACTAGTAGATTTTTTCAAAAAAATAGTGTATTATAAAATAGATGATTAACAAAAAAATAATCATCTATTTTATTTATGGGAGAGTTTATATGAAAAAAGAAAGAGAAGTACAAGAATTCAAAAACATTAAAGAAATAATTTACAATTCAGCAAAAAAATATGCTGACCACATAGCATTTATAATAAAACATCAAGAAGGAAAAAATAAAACATATGAAAATATAACTTATAAAACGTTTTTAGACCAAATTAATTCATTAGGTACTAAATTATTCAATATGGGATTAAAAAACAAAAGAATAGCTGTTTTGGGACGAAATAGATATGAATGGGCATTAGGTCATTTAACAAATTTACTAGGAGGAATTATATCAGTTCCTTTAGACAAAGATTTACAAGTAGATGAATTAGAAAGTTCATTAATTAGAAGTAAAGCAGATGCCATTTTCTTTGATGAAAAATATATTGAAAAAATAGAAGAAATAAAATCTAGAAATAATACAAATTTAAAAGAATATATCTGTATGGCAAAATTACCAGGATATAATGATATTCATACATTAAGAGAAGAAGGAAAACAATTATTAGAACAAGGAAACAAAGAATATATATTAGCAAAAATAAATGAAAATGAAATGAATATATTATTATTCACATCTGGAACAACATCAAAATCAAAAGCAGTAATGCTATCACAAAAAAATATTGCATCAAATGTATATGCAATGCAAAGAGTTGAAGGAATATATGATACAGATTCTAATTTGGCATTTTTGCCATTTCATCATATATTTGGCTCAACAGCTTTAATTGTGATGCTTGCATGTGGGGTAAGAACATCTTTCCCAGATGGTTTAAGATATGTCGCACAAAACTTAAAAGAATACGAAGTTTCAGTATTTGTAGGAGTTCCGCTTCTAGTTGAGGCAATATATAATAAAGTGATGAAAGAAATTGAAAAACAAGGTAAAACAAAACTTATAAATGTAGCAACAAAAGTAAGCAATTTTTTATTAAAATTCCATATTGATATAAGAAGAAAGCTATTCAAACAAATAATAGATAACTTAGGCGGAAAGATGAGATTTGTTATATCAGGAGGAGCTCCTTTAGACCCAGAAGTTCAAAAAGGATTTAATAATTTTGGAATAAGAATGATTCAAGGATATGGTCTAACTGAAACATCTCCAGTTATTTGTGCTGAAAACGATTTTAAAACAAGAAATGGCTCAATAGGAGTCCCAATGGAAAATGTTACTGTTGAAATTGTAAACAAAGATGAAAATGGAATAGGGGAGTTACGTGCTAAAGGTCCTAATGTAATGCTTGGATATTATGAAAATAAAGAAGAAACAAATAAAGTTTTAAAAGATGGCTGGTTCTATACAGGTGACTTAGGATATATGGACAAAGATGGATTTATATTTATAACAGGAAGACAAAAGAATATGATAGTCCTTAAAAATGGTAAAAAGGTATTTCCAGAGGAAGTAGAAACTTTAGTAAATAGAATTGATATTGTTGAAGAATGTATGGTGTTTGGAATGCCAGATGAAAATGATAAAAATGATGTAAAACTTTCTGTTAAAGTAGTTTATAATAAAGATGAAGTTAAAGAAAAATATGGTGATATATCTGAAGAAGAAATTAGAAATATTATTTGGGATAAAATTAAAAATGATGTTAATACTACTGTTCCTAGATATAAACATATTATGAATATGATTTTAACTGATAAAGAATTAATTAAGACTACTACTAAAAAAGTTAAAAGAAATGAAGAATTAAAAGAAATTTTAGGAAATGCTTAACACTATGAAGCATAACAAATAGTGACAGAAATTATAAAAAAATTAGAAAAATATTGACATAATGCATAGAAAAGTAGTATAATTAATATACTAATATAGAATAGCTATTTAATAATTCGAGTGTTTCGCAACTCATAAAAAATGGCGAACAATATATTCGAGCGTTTCACAGCTCATACAAAAATAGTGAACAATATATTCGAGTAAAGGTTAGCTCAAACAACAAAATAACCTGTTTTAATTAAGGGGGAGTTAAAATTAAGTTTTTAACTCCCAATTTTAATATAGGAGGATAAAAAGATGCATTTAAAATTTTATGAAGTAGATGGTGAATATATAAAATACTTAAAACAAAATGGAGATGAAAAGATTCCCAATATAGATTATGATAAGCATAAAAAATTCTTTTGTGGTATAGTACTTACAATTAATAATTTTAATTATTTTGCACCAGTATCTTCTTATAATAAAAAAGCCCATACCGTATTTTTAATTATGGATAAAGATAGAAAAACTAAAGAGTTTAATCCTATATCATCTTTAAGATTTTCTTTTATGTTTCCATGTCCAATAGAATATCTAAACCAAAAAGACTTTTCAAAAGAAGATAAAAAATATCAGGTATTACTAAGAAAAGAATTGCATTATTGTAATGTAAATAGAGAAAAAATAAAGAAAATAGCAAATGAAGTATATAAATTAGGTTTGAATGAAAAAAATAGAAAAAAATTTAATATATGTGATTTTAAAAAATTAGAAGAAAAATGTTTAGAATATATAAATTTGAAAAATAATTAAAACAAAAAACACACCTATTTTTAAGGTGTGTTTTAAAGTAATATCGGCTGAATCTGCTCACCATCAAGAGCAAACTCAATAGTCTTAATAATGTATTCAGGATCAAAAACAATAGAACGAGGTTTAGTAATAGGATTATCCTGTCTAAAAGGCACAAAATAATAATTTTTCCTATTAAGTAAAGCAGCAATACTAGGAGCATTTCCGGCTCAAACCATTATTAGTTGAAGGTGCAATAACAACGGGCAAATTATTACGAAGATGAGACTTTACAGCCATAGTAGCCGGAGTATCAATAATATCATAAGTAAGTTTAGACATAGTATTTCCAGAACAAGGAGCAACCACTATAATATCAGTTAAACGCTTAGGACCGATAGGCTCAGCACCCTGTATTGTATGAATAATTTCTTTTCCAGTAATCTCTTGAATTTCATTTATAAAATCTTCAGCTTTTCCAAATTTAGTGTCTGAATTATAGCTATTGAAAGACATTATTGGAATAACCTCAGAACCCATTTTTATTAATTCTTTTATTTTAGGAATTGTTTTACTAAAAGTACAAAAAGAACCTGTTAAAACAAATCCAATTTTTTTATCTTTTACATCCAAATTTTACATATCCTCCTTTCATTCGACATTTATATATTATACGAATCAAGGTTTAAAATTGATATATAGTTAAAACGCAATTTTTATAAAAAATTATAGATAATTAGTAATTAATATGATAAAATCCAAATAGTAAATTAATAGGAGGGATAAAAATGCAAGAAACAGAAGAACAAAAATATAATTGGAACTTACAAGACATATTTAAAAATATAGAAGAATTCAACAAAGAAAAGCAAGAAATACAAAACATATTAAAAGAAATAAAAGCATATCAAGGAAAGCTATGTGACACATCTGACAATTTATATAATTGCTATAAGTTATATGAACAAGCATTAGAAAAATTTGAAAAAGTATACAGCTTTGGTATGTTAAAATATCATTTAGATATGTCTAATCAAGAAGGAATTAAGTTATTTAAAGAGGTAGAAAATTTAGGCACAGAATTCAGTGTAGCAACATCTTTTATTACACCAGAAATAACATACGCAGATGAAGCGAAAATCCAAAATTATCTAAAAAATGATGAAAGGTTAATACAATACTCTAGAGATATAAAAGACATCTTAGAAAAGAAAAAACATGTATTATCAAAAGAAGAAGAAAATTTATTAGCAAATCTTTCTGAAATAATATCAGCACCAGAAAACACATTTGATATGCTAACAAATGTAGAATTTAAGTTTGGAAATTTAATTGATGAAAATGGGGTAGAGGTAGAACTAACAGATAGTAACTATACATTATACTTAAAAAGTCAAAATCAAAATGTTAGAAAACAAGCTTTTAATTTGATGTATAAAAAATATAGTGAATTTATTAATACAATAACAGAAATGTATATAGCAAATGTAAAAGTAAAATCAAAAACAGCAAAATTAAGAAAGTATAATTCAAGCCTAGAAAAAGCAGTAGATAATGATGATGCAAGTATTAAAGTATATAATAGCTTAATAGAAGCAATTGATGAAAATATTTCAGCAAATTATGAATTTTTAAAATTAAAAAAGAAAATGCTAAATTTGCCAGAATTACATATGTATGATTTATATGTAAATCCATGTGAACAAGGCAAAGATGAAATAACATTTGAAGAAGCTAAACAAGAAGTTTTAAACGCTTTGCAAGTATTAGGCAAACAATATACGAACAAACTAAAAGAAGCTTTTAATAATAACTGGATAGATGTATATGCAAAGCCTAATAAAAGAGGTGGAGCATATAGCATGGGAGTATATGGCGTTCATCCATTTGTTTTAACTAATTTTGTAAATAGCAAAAGAGATGTAAGTACAATTGCTCATGAATTAGGACATAGCATGCACTCATATTATTCAAATAAAGAACAAGGCGTGATAGATGCCAATTATACAATAATGGTTGCAGAGGTTGCATCAACTGTTAATGAAATTTTATTAGCTGATTATCAAATTAATCATGAACAAGATAAAAAGAAAAAAGCAGAATTATTATATGAACTATTAGAAATGATAAGAGCTACATTCTTTAGGCAAGCTATGTTTGCTGAGTTTGAAAAAATTGTTCATGAAAAAATTGAAGATGGAGTAATGCTTTCTTCAGATGATTTAAATGATATTTATTATAAATTAAATCAAAAATACTTTGGAGAAGCGGTTGAAATTGATGAACAAATAAAATATGAATGGGCAAGAATTCCTCATTTTTATAGTGATTTTTATGTATATAAATATGCAACTGGTGTATCAGCTGCAATAGCAATTGCTACTAAAATTTTAAATAAAGAACCTGGATTTGTAGATAAATATATTGAAATGTTAAAACAGGGATGTAGCAAAAAATCAATTGATTTATTGAAGATGGTTGATGTGGATTTAGAAAGTAAAGATACTTATAAAAGTACAATCGAATTCTATAATAATAAGATAAATGAATTGAAAGAACTTTTATAGAATAGTTGTAAAATAGGAGGAAACTTATATGGCAGAAAAAGTAGTAGATATTGAAAAAACAAAAGAAATAAAAAATAAAGAAGCGGACACTACAGCAAAAAAGAAAAAATATACAATAATGGGATTATCAATATGGAGAATACTTGCATATTTTATAATTTACAGTGTTGTAGGTTATATTATAGAAACAGTATTTGGAATTGTAACAAAAGGAAGGTGGGAAAGTAGGCAAAGCTTTTTATATGGGCCATTTTGTGCAATATATGGATTAGGCGCAGCTATTATGATAATATTCTTACATAAATACTCTAAAAAATATAATACACTATTTATTGGAGGATTTATAGTTGGCTCAATAGTTGAATATTTAGTTAGTTGGATAGGTGAGATGATTTTAGGTGTAAAATGGTGGGATTATTCCGACATGCCACTTAATATAAATGGAAGAATATGTGTATATTTTTCAATATTTTGGGGCTTTTTAGCTTTATATTTAATAGCATCTTTTAATCCAAAAATAGATAAAATGATAGACTGGATTAAAAGCAAGATTTCCACAAAAGCCTTGAAAACTCTAACATTGTCAGCTACTATTATTTTATTAATAGACTGTATAATAACAGCATTTGCAATGTCATTTTTCCTAATTAGAATGATAGCTCAAAATGACTTAAATGTGCCTAAAAAAGAAATTGTTATACAAAAATATGAAGATATATATAATAATGAAAAGCTATCTAACTTTATTTATAAATATTGGGGAGATAGAAAAATGATTAGAACTTTTCCTAATATAAAAGTTGAAGATGTTGATGGTAATATAATTTACATTGATAGCTTATTAAAAAATATTCAACCTTATTATTTTAAGTTCCATGAGCCAAGAAAGATAAATTTTAAATTAAATGAAAAATAGAACAAATAAAAAACGAACATTTTTTTGAAAAAACTATTGACAAAGAATAAATGTTCGTTTATAATTATCTCATAAAGCAAACAAACATTCTTTTAAATAAATGGAGGTAATTATAATGAAAATAGTAAATAAAACAAAATTTGTTAGAACAATTAGTATATTTATAATACTTTTAGGAGTGATAGTAATCTTTTCTAAAAATACTTATTCAAAGGGTGAAATTAGTTATAAGGAAAATTATATTTATGCAGGAGATACTTTATGGAGTATTGCCGAAAATGAAATAGAAAATAATAAATACTTTGAAAATAAAGAGATTAGGGCTGTTGTAGATGAATTGAAAACTGTAAATAATTTTAAAAGTTCTGAGTTATATGAAGGTGCAAAAATCAAGATTCCTATGTATAAATAGTGTTAAATCTGGTGCACTTTAAAAAAGCACCAGATTTTTATATATCTGCCAAAGGATTATTTTCAACTGCATCACGAGCTTGTTCATTTGCAACATGAGTATAAATTTCAGTAGTAGAAATACTTTCATGACCTAAAACTTCTTGTAAGGCTCTAATATCAACATTTCCATATTGATACATTAAAGTGGCAGCAGTATGTCTTAATTTATGAGTAGAGTATTTTTTAGTATCTAATCCTGCAGCTAAAAGTTCTTTATCAACAATATGTTGAACTGTTCTACGACTAATTCTTTCTCTTCTTTCACTTAAAAATAAAGCATTTTTTGAATTGAATTTATCGGTTTTAATACCCTCTTTAGGGCGGACACTTAAATAGTCTTTAACAGCATTTACACAAGCTTTATTTAAATATACAGCTCTTTCTTTATTACCTTTACCAATAACAGTCATTCTATTTTCTGAAAAATCTATATCATTAATATTTATTCCAACCAATTCAGCTAAACGCATGCCACAATTTAAAAATAAAGTAATTATAGCATAATCTCTTTTAGCATTTCTATTATCATCATTTGCAGTAACATTTAGAAGTTTTTTACTATCTTCTAAGCTTAGATATTTAGGAAGCCTTCTATCAAGTTTAGGTGTTTCAAGATTTTGTGCTGGATTTACTTCAATTAAATTAGCTTTAGCACATAAATAATTAAAAAATACTCTTATACTAGAAGCTTTCCTAGCACGAGTTGCAGCTTTACTTTGATAATTTGTAGTTAAAAAACTTAAAAAAGCATGTATATCATCTAACTTAATTTTTTTAATTGTATCAAGTGTAATATCTTTAATAGTTATATTTGAAAATTCTTCTTCATTTGTCATATTGAATCTTATTTTAATAAATTTTAAAAACATTGCTAAATCATAATTATATTCTTTAACAGTATTTGGAGACTTATTTAATATTGTTACAGTATAATCTAAAAAAGAATTTAAATAATCTGGATTTTCTTCATGATTTATCATATGTTTCACACTCCGTTCTAGTTTATTATACAATAAATTTATAAAAAATCAAATAATTATTTTTAAAATAAAATTTAAGGCTCTGCAAATATTCCGCAGAGCCTTTTGAAGGTACGTTATTTTCCTCTTTCTGCTTTTCTTTTTTTCGAACAGCTTGCATTCATAGATACATTTTTCCGTTTTTCATTTGTAGCTATAATGCTGCTTTTTGAAGGATAAAAAGCAGGAAGAAAAGAACTACTAGGATGACGACGACTTTGTCTGTTCATAAGGTTACCTCCTAAAAATTTTTGTTTATAATATCATATAATATTTGCAAAATCAAGTATTAATATTGAATATAAAAGAATTTATGTTATAATTTATATAGTCTATACTTATATATTATAAAGGGGGAATACATTTATGGGATTTATTATGAATTTAGTAAACAGTTTTGAAATGCAAACAATTATTAAACTATTATTAGGAATAATTTTAGCCGGAATTATAGGTTTAGAAAGGTCATCTTGGAGTAAACCAGCAGGTTTTAGGACACATGTTTTGGTAGGAATGAGTGCTGTATTAGTTATGCTTGCAGGTGAATATATGGCACAAAGATACAATATAGATCCTTCAAGAATTCCAGCACAATTATTATCAGGAATAGGTTTCTTAGGTGCTGGTACAATTTTAAGAGATGGATTTAATGTTAAAGGATTAACAACTGCGTCTACTTTACTAGCAGTAACTTGTATTGGATTATGTGTTGGTGCTGGATATTATTTATGTGCTATAGTTGCAACTGTATTAGTTTATATAATTTTATCTTATTCTCATTTGATTTCAGACAAAGTAGAACATTATAATATGATAGAATTAGAAATATCTTTAAATAAAAAGAATCCTGATACAATTAATGAAATTAAAAATTTTATTTTAGAAAAAAATGTTGAAATAACTCAAATGGATATGTCTACATATGAAGAGGATAATAAGATTAAAATTGTCGGAAAAGATAAAAGAAAATCAGAACATTCTTTAGTTCCAGAGTTAATAGAGTTTGAAAATGTAGTTCAAGTTCAACAAATATAATTTAAGGATAGGTAAAATATCCTAATTAAACTAGACCTTTCTGCATGGATTTACAACTTATAAAAGAAAAATCAAAAAATTATATATATTTTAAAAATATGTATAATTTTTTTGATTTTTTATACATATTTTATTGAAAATGTATAAAATTTATGATATTTTATACATATGGAGGTAAAAAATTATGGAATTAGAAATGCTACCATATAAAAATATTAATTTGAAAACAAATAAAATTTTAGAACAATTGACATTATCTTCAAGAGCATTAGCGGAACTTAAAGGATATGCAAATACAATTCCTAATATGCATATTTTAATAAATGCTGTAACTATAAATGAGGCTAAAGATAGTAGTGCTATTGAAAATATTGTAACAACTCATGATGACATATATAAAGTTCTAACAGAAAGTGGTTATAAAGAAGAAAATGCAAAAGAAGTTGTTGATTATAGAAATGCTATTTGGACAGGATATGAACAAGTAAAAAAAGATGGATATATAAATACTAACACAATTGTTAAAATACAAGGAACGATAGAACATAATAATGCTGGAATTAGAAGATTACCAGGAGCAGAGCTTAAAAATTCTATTACTGGTGAAACAATTTATACTCCACCTCAAAATGAAGAGGAAATAAGAAGTTATTTGAAAAATTTAGAAGATTTTATTAATAATACAAAAGATGGAATAGATCCTTTAATAAAGGTTTGTTTAATACATTATCAGTTTGAAAGTATTCATCCATTTTATGATGGAAATGGAAGAACTGGGAGAATTCTTAATATTCTTTACCTTGTGTTAAATAAATTAATTGATAGCCCCATTCTCTATTTAAGCAAATATATAAATAAAACCAAACAGGAATATTATAAGTTATTTAATGAAATAAGAAATAATAATAATTTTGAAGATTGGATTTTATATATTTTAAAAGGTATAGAAATTACATCGAAAGAGACGATTGATTTAATTGAGAAAATTCAAAATGAAATGAAAAATTATAAAGAAGAATTCAGAAGCAAATTACCAAAAATATATTCAAAAGAATTATTAGAAAGTTTATTTTATGAAGTATATACTAAAATTTCTTATATTGAAAAAACATGTAATGTAACAAGAATTACAGCAACATCATATTTGAATCAATTAGAAAAAATAGGACTTTTAGAGTCAGAAAAAATCGGTAGAGAAAAAATATATAAAAATGTGAGATTAATAAAATTATTATCAGACATGTAAAAATTTTTAAAAGTTAAAAAAATGAAACGGGGAGTAACAAAAATATGAAAATAATTATAAGTATCAAATATTAAGAAAAGGACATAATTTCAAAGATTTTATTTGCCCAGATACATTTGAACACGAAAGTGATTACTTTAAATTAGGGACTAGATATGGTAGAGTCTTTTTCTTAAAAGAATATGCAAGTGAGGCAGTAAAAGAGGCAGAAAATCGTAGGCTAGGTGTAGAAACAAATATAACAAATTGGCAGAGAAAACAAAATGCAAATAATAACTGGAATAGTGTTATACCTTATGATATGGAACAACAAAGAAATGATTCAAAAGAATTTTTAGATGATTTAACCTTGCGAGATCAAAAGATGTTTTCAGCAGTATTGACCATAGTTATTACAGATGAAACAAAAGAAAAATTAGAAAGTGATACAGAATCGATTTTACAAATTGCAGGTAAAAATAGATGTCAGCTTGGAATATTAAGATTTCAACAAATAGATGGAATTAATACAGTATTACCTTTTGGAGCAAGAAAAATAGATGCAGTAAGAACTTTAACTACTGAAAGTTTAGCAGTATTTATGCCATTCAAAGTGCAAGAAATAAGGCACGAGAATGGTGTTTTTTATGGTCAAAATACTATTAGTAAAAATATGATTATTGCAGATAGAAGACAATTATTAAATGGTAATTCATTTATTCTAGGTGTATCTGGTAGTGGTAAATCTTTTGCTGGAAAACAATAAATAACATCTATAAGATTGCGAGATCCAAATGCAGATATTGTAATTATAGATCCAGAACGCGAGTATTCTCCATTAGTTAAGTCTTTAGGTGGAGAGGTTATAAAAATTTCAGCTACAAGTAATAATCATATAAATGCTATGGACATGAACTCTGAATATGGAGATGGAGCAAATCCTGTAATCCTAAAATCAGAGTTTATTTTATCTTTATGCGAACAACTTATAGGTAGTGGTAATCTCGGACCGAAACAAAAGTCTATTATTGATAGATGTACGGCAAGTGTATATAGAATATTCCAACAAGGTAATTATCAAGGAATACCACCAACTTTGCAAGATTTTAGAGAAGAACTATTAAAACAACCAGAACTAGAGGCAAAAGAAATAGCACTTGCAATAGAATTGTTTACAAATGGTTCTTTAAATACATTTGCAATGAGCACAAATGTAAATACATCAAGCAGTTTAATATGTTATGATATTTTAGATTTAGGAAAGCAACTACTTCCAATAGGAATGTTAGTTGTTT
>CAMCQH010000028.1 GCA_945877035.1 uncultured Clostridium sp.
ACCGCTTCGGTTTATTCTCTAAAGGATTTACTGTTTACTTTTCAATGTACTTTTTGTTCCCTTTTTGTCGGTGAACGATTAGTATTATACTATATGTTTTTTTCTTTGTCAACAGATTTTTTAAAATTTTTTCAAAAAATTTTTTAATCATTTTTTATAGCTAAAATCTATCGTTCAAAACCCCCAAGGCTAAATAGAATATTACCACCTTTTTTAACTAAAGTCAATACTTTTTTTACTATTTTTTGCTGGTATTTTTTACCAGTAGTTACTATTCGCCGCCAATTAAATTATAGTAGTGTGAGACTGTAACCACAAAAAAAACTTCTAAACATCCTAAGACATTTAGAAGTTCATATTAATTCTCTTGAATTTTAGCCCTAACAACTCTAACCAGCCCATTATCATCATAATTAATAGAAACTGTATATTTATTATTTTTATTATCATCCAAAAATTCAAGTAAACTTTCCTGTTTTTCTGTATTATTAGAATTTTGTTTAATATAAATAAGTATTTCAGAAATATTTTTCTTATAATCTGAAGTCTCTTTATTATTAGAAGAAGCCAATTTTTCAGCATCCAACTCTTCCACTTTTCCATCTTTTGTAAGAATTCTCATATCCTCAAAATTATTTTTTGCTGTATTTACTAATTGTTTTATATTATCAGATGTTAAATTTTCACTCACAAAAAATTCAAATTGAGAATTAAATCTTTTTCTTTCTATTTCTGTAACTTCTCCATTAATAGGAAGTTGTACTGAAGTCTTTTCTATTATATCAAGATTTTCTAACATTGCTTTATAATCATCTAAACTAACTCTAGAATATAAATTAGATAATTGTTTTTCAAAATTTTCATTAAGAATTTGTTTAATTATCTCTTTTGTTTCTTGTGGTAATTCTCCTAATTTCACATTATTGGTATCTAATGTTATTTGATTTTCAAATTCTTCTACAATTTCAGTATTATCTTCTATTTTCAAAATTCCTTCATAATCTCCATTTGATATTGCCAATTCAATTTCTTTATTCAATTTATCATTTTCAAAATTTTGTAGATAATTTAATTGTATATTTTTTATTATTTCATTATCTTGTAACTTTTCATATTCTAATAATGTATTAAATTGTACATCACTTTTTGTTTTTTCTATTTTTAAAATTTGTTCTTCTGTATTATCTCCTAAAACAACTCTATCTATTTTTATAGATGATTCACCATATAAGTCCAATGTCAATTTTTCTGTTGATTTTTCAATTGATGTTCTTACTGTTTTCATATTATTTTCATATACTGTTAATTTTACTTCTTCGCTTCCTATATTATTGTTTTGGATTTTTTCTATTTTTTCATTTATATAATTTACAAATTTTTCTCTTAAAGTTTCTTCTTGATTATAATCAGAATATTTTGCTTTTATTTCATCTTCTATTAAATCTATTCTTGATAATATTGTTTCGTCAATTGAAATTTGTTCTAATATTTTTATTGATAGATTATTATATTCTTCTAATGTCAATTTAATAGAGTAGGCATTTGCTTGTACACTTTTATTGTTTATAGTTATCATTGCATTTGATTGTTTATAATATTTATCTGATGATACATTTGATTGTATTATTCCTATATATGTATTTGCTAGTTTTTGTTGTTCTTCATCTGTAAATTCTAATATTGAGTTAAAATCTATTGTTGATGCTAGTTTTTCTATATTGTATATTTTTGCTTCTTCTGAATTGTTGCCTTGCCCATTATTTTCTATTGATGCAAATTCTTGTATATCATTTAGTCTGATACCATATGTTTCATCTTGATTTAAATATTCTAAACCTAGTAATTTTTCATTACCACTTTCTATTGATATATCTTTGTAATCGTAATTATTTATTTTGTCTACATTGCTATTTATTTTTATGCCTACATCATTAATTTTGCTTTCTTTGTTTTCACTACTTGTTCCTAGATTTTCTGTATATTCTATTGTTCCTGTAATTTGTGATGTATATTTATTATTATTTAGTGCTTCTTCTATTTCTGAAGCATTTTCAATTTTTAATATGTTGATATTTTCAAAATTTTGTATCAAGTATTTTGCAAATAATGTTTCTTTTGGTTTAAATGCATCTGTTTTTAGATACAAATATCCTAATATCCCTGCAATTATCAATATTGTTAAAATAATTGCTATTACTAATATTGCTATTCTTTTTTTCCTTGGCATCATATATTTTTCCTCCTAATTCAAGTTAGATATTGTAGATAGTAAAGTCAAATTTTTGTATTTCTATCTCTTACGTATACATATATTATATAGTTTTTAAATTTTTTTATCAATAGTCTATTTCAAAATTCTTTGTTTTACCGCTTCATAAACTATTATACCTGTTGATACAGAAGCATTTAATGATGTTACTTTTCCTTTCATTGGGATTTTTACTAAAAAATCACAATTTTTTGTAACTTTATCACTCATTCCTGAGCCTTCATTTCCAATTACTATTCCAAGTGGTCCAGTCAAGTCTTGATTATAATAGTATTTTTCTGTATTTATGTGTGTTCCACATATCCATAGTCCAGCATCTTTTAGTTTTTGTATTGAGTCTGATATATTTGTAACTCTTGCTATTTTCATGTGTTCAACAGCACCTGCTGATACTTTGTTTACTGTGCTATTGACTGCTGCTGCTCTTCTTTTTGGTATTATTATTCCATGTACTCCTGCTGTTTCTGCTGTTCTTATTATTGAGCCTAAATTGTGTGGATCTTCTATTCCATCTAATATTAGCACAAATGGGTCTTCATTTTTTTGTTTTGCTTCTTCCAATATATCTTCAATTTCGCAATATTCAAATGGTGGCACAATTGCTATTACTCCTTGATAGTTTTGATTTTGTGCCATTTCATCCATTTTTCTTTTATCTTTTTCTACTATTATTATGTTTCTGTCTTTTGCCATGGCTATTATTTTATTTATTGAGCCGTGTTTTTCTCCTTTTGTTACAAATATTTTGTTTATGTCTTTTCCACTTTCTAATAATTCTAAAACTGAATTTCTTCCTTCAACTTGGTCTTCGTATGTTTTTTCTTCTTTGTTTTCATATTTTTGTTTTTGATTTTTTTTATTATTTTTTTGTTTATATTTATCTTTCATATTAAAAATTCCTTTACTTTTTATTTTAAGATCTGTCCCAATTGGACAAAATGTCCAAAAAGAAACGTCCCTTTTGGACATTATTCATCATCCAATTTAAGCACTGACAAAAACGCCTCTTGTGGCACTTCCACATTACCAATTTCACGCATTTTCTTTTTACCTCTTTTTTGTTTCTCTAATAATTTTTTCTTTCTAGTAACATCTCCACCATAGCATTTTGCTAATACATCTTTTCTCATTGCTGATATTGTTTCTCTTGCTATAACTTGTCCTCCTACAACTGCTTGAATTGGTATAGTAAATAGTTTTCTTGGTATTTCTGTTTTTAGTTTCTCAACCATTTTCTTTCCTCTAGCATATGCGCTATCTTTGTGTACTATAAATGAAAGTGCATCTACCGGTTCTCCATTTATATGAATATCTAATTTTACTAGTTTCGATTCTCTATATTCTTTGAATTCATAGTCAAATGATGCATATCCTTTTGTCTTTGATTTTAAGTTATCAAAAAAGTCGTATATTATTTCGTTTAATGGCATTTCATATATTAGAGTTACTCTATTTTCATCTAGATATTTCATATCAATATATATACCTCTTCTTTTCTGGCATATATCCATTATGTTTCCAACATATTCTTTTGGTGTTAAGATATTTGCTGTTACAAATGGTTCTTCTATATATGATATTTCTTGTGGTGTTGGTAAGTCTGTTGGATTGTAGATATCTTCAACCTCTCCTGTTGTTTTATGTACTTTGTATATAACTGATGGTGCTGTTGTTATTAATCCTAGGTCAAATTCTCTATCTAGTCTTTCTTCAATTATCTCTAGGTGAAGTAATCCTAAAAATCCACATCTAAATCCAAATCCTAATGCTGCTGATGTTTCTGGTTCATATTCTAGTGCAGCATCATTTAGTTGTAATTTTTCTAATGCTACTTTTAAGTTTTCGTATTCACTTCCATCTATTGGATATAGCCCACAATATACCATTGGTGTTACTTTTTTGTATCCTTTTAATGGCTCATCTGCTGGATTTTCATTTAAAGTTACTGTATCTCCTACATGTATATCTGATAGGCTTTTTATACTTGCTGCTATATATCCAACTTCTCCAGCTTTTATTTCATTTGATGGCATATATGCTCCTGGTGCAAAATACCCAACTTCAGCAACTGTGTATATTTTATTTGTTGCCATTAGTCTTATTTCATCTCCGACTTTAACTTTTCCATCAACTACTCTAACATAGGCAACTGCACCTTTGTAATTATCATAATATGAGTCAAATATTAAACATTTTGTTTTTGCATTTTCATCACCTTTAGGTGCAGGCAAGTCTGTTACTATTCTTTCTAAAACTTGGTCTACGTTTAACCCTGATTTTGCAGAAATACATGGTGCATCTTCTGCCGGTATTCCTATAATATCTTCTATTTCTTGTTTTACTTCATCTGGTCTGGCATTTGGTAAATCAATTTTATTTATTACTGGTAATATTTCTAGATTATTGTCTATTGCTAAATATACATTCGCCAAAGTTTGTGCTTCTACTCCTTGGCTTGAGTCAACAACTAATATTGCTCCATCACATGCTGCTAAACTTCTTGATACTTCATAATTAAAGTCTACATGTCCCGGGGTATCTATTAAATTTAATATGTATTCTTCTCCATTTTTTGCTTTATATACCATTCTTACAGCTTGAGATTTTATTGTTATTCCTCTTTCTTTTTCTATTTCCATATTGTCTAGAACTTGACTTTCCATTTCTCTTTTAGAAAGTACTCCTGTCATTTCTATAAGTCTGTCTGCAAGTGTTGATTTTCCATGGTCTATGTGTGCAATTATGCTAAAATTTCTGATATGTTCTTGTCTGTTACTCATCTTTCCTCCTGAATAGGTCAAAAGGGACGCCCCTTTTTGACCCATTTTATTTTTTCTTATTTTAACATATTAAATATAAAATCACAATAGCTACTTTTTATATTATTATCCCTTCATACACATTATAAACATTTGTATATCCCATATTTTCTAAAATTTGTTGAGCTCTTTGGCTTCTATGTCCTGTTGCACAATATACAACTATAAGTTCTTCTTTATTCGGTATTTGTTTTTCTATCTCCTTTTTTATCTGATAATCTGGAATTGAAATTGCGCCATCTATATGTCCTTCTCTATATTCTTGTGGACTTCTTACATCTATTATTGTTGCACCTTGTTTTATATATGAATCCAAATCATCTTTTGTAATATCTTTATTATCATCAAAACTTCTTTTTAATTCAAAGTTTTTTTCTATCATATATACAAATTTTCTAAACATCTTTTTCACCCTTTACCAACTATAAAAATACTCCTAATATATTATATTAAGAGTATTTCTTTTTTGACATTAAACTTTTTTATGTATCCTTTGTTAAATTATGTTTCCTTTTTTGTTTACATTTTTTAATTAGTTACTTTTTATGTTTTTTGTGGAAACTGTGGATAACTTTGTGAATAACTTAAATTTGGTACTTTTTTTATAAAAGTTATACACATTGTAGTGTGTATTATTATTTTTTCCAATTATTTACATTTTATTTTTTAGTTTTATGTGTACCACTTTTCATTTTTATTACTTTAATTTTAAAAAGAGTCATATTCCTTTATTTTTCAAGGTTATATAACTCTTTTCGTTTTTATAATTAAACATAATATTATTAAAATAATGTAAAATATATAATTGCAACTATTTCTAATATCGTAATAACTGGAAATCCTATTACAAATGCTATTTTTTGAGTTTTATGTCTAAATATATACATTCCTGCAATTGTTCCTATTCCACCACCGAACCGCTGTTATTATAAATAATGTCTTTTCTGGTATTCTCCAATGCCCTTTTTTAGCTTTTTGTTTATCTATATACATTATTAAAAATCCTAATAAATTTATAATAATAAAATATATTATTATGTTTTTTACAGTAAATATTTCTTGCATTGTCATGTTTTCCTCCTAAAATTTAGAACTTAAAAATTAAAATCAAAATATGCATATTTTTTTGTTTGAAAATTCAAACATTTTTCAATATCTTGTTTAGCAATGTCTGATATTTGATTTACTCTTACATAGTTATTATCATCCATCTCTACTAATGGATTTATATATCTTCTTTTTGCATTGATACTTACACAATATTTATCTTCAACTGGAATATCTGATTCATTTATTTGTGTTGTATTTTTCCAAGATTTAAAACATTTTGAAATATTATCATATTCACAATTTTCAATTTTTTCAATTACATCTTTTTCAGATAATTTGTATAAATCTTCCTTATTTATAAGGCCTTTTTGATTCATCTTTTTTATAATATCAGCTAAGAACTGCATTGTTATTTTAGCATTGTTTGATATATAGAATGTTGATAATTTACTCATATTGTTTACAAATTTTTCTGCTAACATTTTATCTTTAAATCCTAATTCTTCTATACCATCTTCATTTTTTTGAACTTCTATATTTTGATATATTTCTCTTACTTCATCCAAATTCCAAAGTTTTTTTCTTACACCAAGTCCATTAGAAAGTGTATATTCCAGTCTGTCAGCTGAAAGTTGTGGAGTATCATTGTCTGCTATTGGATATATGTGATAATCAGATATTTCTTCAACTTTAATTCCATCTCTATTTAATAATTTCATTATACTAACAGAATTTCTAATTATTTTTTCTGTTAATTCCTCTGTAGATTCTTGATTTTCATAATCTCCATTCATAAAGTCAATACAATGTTTAAATACTGGTGTTGCTATATCATGGAATAATCCTGCCAATGTTTGCTTTTTGTCTTTTGTAAAATTCCAGACAATTAAAGCAACTGCTACACTATGATCTAAGCTTGAATACCATAATTCATCAAACATTTTAGAATATATAGTTCCACATGATACACTAATTCCTGCTTGTTTTTGCATTGGTTCTGTATCTATATATTCTTCCAAAAATTCTGGTATTTCTGGTGATAATATTTTAAAATATTCTTTTATCTGTTCATCTAAACTTTCAAAATACTTGCTCATTTTTCCCTCCAATTATTTCCACTCTCTTTTGCAATTTTTGCTTTCTTTATTTTTAAAAGCTTCTAATAAATTTACATTCATAACTCTACACATGCTTAAAATATAAATAAAAACATCTGCAATTTCACCTTCAACATCTAATTCATTGTTTTTATTTGTATCCAAATAATATTTTCTTGATTTTCTTATTTCTTTTGCAAGCTCTCCCACTTCTTCTGTTAATAATAACATTACATCTTGTGGTGTTTCTTTACTAAAACCTCTTATTTCTATCATATCATTTACATATTTTTGTAAATCTTTTAATGTTGTATTTTCATTAAATTTTGATAATTGTTCTTTTAAATAATCATTATTCATTTTTTTGCTCCTTTTTAGTTTTTTCTAAGATCTGTCCCAATTGGACAAAATGTCCAAAAAGAAACGTCCCTTTTGGACATTTGGACATTACCCAAACAAACTAAGTTGATTACTCTGGCTCATACCATCTAAACAGCCAAATTGCTTTAACAATTCCGCTCCTGAAGTACCAATTTTAGCTCTTATTTTTAATTCATCTATTGACATAAATTTTCCATCTTTTCTAGCTTCAACTATACCTTGTGCTGCAACTGTTCCGAAGCCTGGGATACTATTTAGAGGTGGTCTTAATTTGCCATCTTCTATTGTGAATTTTGTTGCTTCTGATTTATATAAGTCCACTGGCAAGAATTCAAATCCTCTTTCATACATTTCTAATACTATCTCTAAATCATCATACATGTCAAGTTCTGCATTTGTTGCTTCTTTCTTTTGGTTTTTGATTTCTATTTCTTTCATTTTGTTTTTAACTTTTTCTTTTCCGAAAATCATATATTGTGCATCAAATGCTTTTGCTCTTATTGAGTAATATGCTGCATAATATGCCAAAGGAATATGTACCTTAAACCATGCTATTCTGAAAGCATTTGTTACATATGCTGCTGCATGGGCTTTTGGGAACATGTATTTTATTTTTTCACATGATTTTATATACCAGTCTGGTACATCGTGTTCTTTCATTAGTGGTATATATTCGTCTTTCCATTTTGGTTCTTTTCCTTTTGCTACTTTTCCTTTACGTACTGATTCCATTATTTTGAATGCTTTGTCTGGTGGTAGTCCTTTTTTGATTAAGTATATCATTATATCATCACGACAACATATTGCTTCTTGAAGTGTTACTACTCCTTGTTCTATTAATGTTTGTGCATTTCCAAGCCACACGTCTGTACCATGTGATAATCCTGATAAACGTATTAATTCATCAAATGTTGTTGGTTTTGTGTCTAAAAGCATCCCTCTTGCAAATTTTGTTCCATATTCTGGTATTCCATATGTTCCTATTTGTGAGTGTATTTGCTCTGGTGTTACTCCAAGTGCGTCTGTTGAATTGAATATTGACATTGTTTCTTTATCATCTAATGGTATTTCTGTTGGTGCTATTCCTGTTAAGTCTTGTAGCATACGTATAACAGTCGGATCGTCGTGTCCTAGTATATCTAGTTTTAATAGGTTTCCATCTATTGAGTGATAATCAAAGTGTGTTGTGATTATGTCTGATTTTGGGTCATCTGCTGGGTGTTGTACTGGTGTGAATTCATATATTTCTCTTCCTTTTGGTACAACTATAATTCCTCCTGGGTGCTGTCCTGTTGTTCTTTTTATTCCTGTACATCCTACTGATAATCTTTGGATTTCCGCTTTATTCATTGGGATTCCTCTGTCATCATAATATCCTTTTACATATCCATAGGCTGTTTTTTCTGCTACTGTACCTACTGTTCCTGCTTTAAATGTTGTTCCTTTTCCAAATATTACTTCTGTATATTTATGTGCTTTTGCTTGATATTCTCCTGAGAAGTTTAAGTCTATATCTGGTTCTTTGTCTCCATTAAATCCTAAGAATGTTTCAAATGGTATGTCCATTCCATCTTTTACTAATTTATGTCCACATTTTGGACAATCCTTGTCTGGTAAGTCAAATCCATTTTGATATCCATAGTCTGTAAAGTCTGAATATTTACAGTTCGGACATCTATAATGTGGTTGAAGTGAGTTAACTTCTGTTATACCTGTCATAAATGCTGCTAAAGATGAACCGACTGAACCTCTTGAACCAACTATGTAGCCATCTTCATTTGATTTCCATACTAGTTTTTGTGCTATTATGTACATAACTGAATATCCATTACTTATAATAGAATCCAATTCTTTGTCTAGTCTTGTTTGTACTATTTCTGGCAATGGGTCCCCATACATTTCATGTGCTTTTTTGTATGCTATATTTTTTATATCTTCTTCACATCCTGGAATGTGTGGTGGACATTTTTCTGGTGATATTGGGCTTATTTGTTCACACATATCTGATATTTTATTTGTGTTTGTTACAACAACTTCGTAAGCTTTTTCTTCTCCTAGATAGCTGAATTCTTCAAGCATTTCCTCTGTTGTTCTTAAATATAATGGTGCTTGATTATCTGCATCTGGATATTTTTGTCCTGCTTCTAATATTCTTCTATATATTTCATCTTGTGGATCCATAAAGTGAACATCACATGTTGCAACAACTAACTTATTTAGTTTTTCTCCAAGAGCCACAATTTTTCTATTAATGTCTCTTAAATCTTCTTCATCTCTTACTATTCCATTTCTAATCATAAATTGATTATTTCCAATTGGTTGGATTTCTAGATAGTCATAATCATTTGCTATTTCTTCTATTTCTTCATCTGGCTTTCCTTGTTCAATAGCTTGATATAATTCACCAGCTTCACACGCGCTTCCTAGAATTAATCCTTCTGAATATTTTTTATATAAACTTTTTAATATTCTAGGTCTTTTATAAAAGTAATCTACATGTGATAAAGATACTAATCTATATAAATTTCTTAATCCTACATAATTCTTTGCCAAAATAATTGCATGATATGTTTTAAGTTTTTTGTACTCTTCAGCTTTTGCTTCTGGGTCTGCCGCTACATTGTCTATATCTTCTAATTTTTTTGCTCCTTTTTCTTTAAGCATATCTATCATTACATTAAATACTTTTACAGTTGTATCAACATCATCTAATGCTCTATGTGCTACTTCAACTTTTATTCCTAAATTTTCTGCTATTTTTCCTAATTTGTATTTTTTATAATCTGGGAATAAATCTTTTGCTAAGCTTAATGTGTCTAAATATGAATAATCAAAATCATAGCCTAATCTTTTTGCATTTTGTTTTAAAAATCCTACATCAAAATTTGCATTATGTGCAACAATTACAGTTTCATTTTGGTCTCCTAAAAATTCTAACATTTTTGGAAATACTGTCTCTATTGTTTCTGCATCTTTTACCATGTCATCTGTTATATTTGTAACTTCTGTAACTCTTTCTGGTATATGTCTTTCTGGATTTACAAAACAACTAAATTGATCAATTACTTCTTTATTTTTAACTTTCATTATACCAATTTCGGTAATTCTGTCATTTGTTGCTGAAAATCCTGTTGTTTCTAGGTCTAATACGCAATATGTGGTATCTATAGGTTGTCCTTTTCCATTATAAATTGATTTTGTGTTATCTGGTGCTAAATATGCTTCGACACCATATATTACTTTGATATCTTGGTTATCATCTCCAACTAAATGATATGCTTCCGGAAAGGCTTGTACGACTCCATGGTCTGTTATTGCAATTGATTTCATGCCCCATTTTTTTGCTCTATTTATTAAATCTGTTGCTGAACTTACTGCATCCATTGCACTCATTTTTGTATGCATGTGTAGTTCAACTCTTTTTACTTCTGCGTTGTCTTGTCTTATTTCTTTTTTAACTCCTGTACTTTCAATTATTGTGTTTGCCATTACAGTAAGTTCACCTGAAAATGAGTCCATTTGGGCATTTCCTTCTATTTTTACGCCTTTTACGCTACCCATTCTTTTTATAATTCTTTTAGCTTTGTCTTTTTCAAGAAAAGCTTTACATGTTAATGTACTTGTACCATCATATAAATCAAAACTTAATAACGTTTTTCCAGATTTTAATTCTCTAGGCTCCATAAATATAATTTCACCATCTAATGAAACTGCCCCATCTTCTGGGCCTAGTTCTGAAACTTTTGCAAGTGGTGCTGTTATATTCATGTTTTTGCCTAGAATTAATGGTGTGTCTTCTTCCTCTTCTTCTGTTGGAAGTTCAGGAATATTATCATATATTTCAATAATTGTGTTTGAAATTACAGTTATATCGTTTGCGTAAGTATCAAGTCCTGCTTTTCCTATAAGTTTGATTCCTTTTGCTTCAGTTATTTTTGCTTTAATTTCATTTCCTTCAGTTATATCTTTTGCAAATGATTTACAAGTTATTGTTCCTGTTCCATCATATAAATCTATTATAAGCATACCTTTGCCAGATTTTGTTTCTCTACATTCACAATTTAAAACTCTTCCTTCTAAAGTTACTCTTCCATCATTTGCTGATATATCTTTTATTTTGATTAGTTTTTCTTTTGCTTTTGAAGGTTTTCCCATAATATAACTTTGTTCTTCTATAACAGCTTTGTCTAATTCTATATCTTCATCTGTAATTCCTCCCATTTCTTCTGGTGGGATATACATGTCTCCATCTTGTGGTGGCATATAATCTGGGTCATTATATTCTTGTACTTGTTCATTTGTTGGAATATATGCAGTTTTAGTTTTTATTTCATTTTCTTCTATTTCTTTAATTCTTTTCTCGTATTCAATTTCATCTTCTTTTTTAACATTTTCTTCTAATTGTATTTTATATTCTTTTCCATATAATTTTTTTATTACATTTTCTAATTCTTTATCAGTTTTCTTTGCTCTTAAAAAATCTGCTCCTCTTATGTGCATTTTTACATTGATTACATTGTCATTAATTTCTATGTCGCTTTTCAATAAAAGCATTGGCTTCATTAATGGATATTTGTGTGCCATGTAACAAATGATATTTCTCCACTCATCTTTTATAGATTTTAATTGTGTGTCTTTTTGGTATTTTATTGTCATGTCTATATTTGAGAATTGAAATCTTTCTGTTAGGAATTTTTCAAAATACCATATTTCTTTAATTTCTATGTATTCGTCTATTTCTAGTACTATTCCTAGTGTGTTTGTCTTTTTCATTACGTTTAGTGCTGTTACATAGGCTTCTTTTATGTTTGTTTTTGTTTCGTAATCACTGAATATTTCTTTTACTTTTTTTGCTTTGTTTTCTGACATTGTTTTTTTAGCTCCTTTGTGTCCCAGAGGGGACGGTTCTTTCTAGGACATGTCCCACAGGGGACGGTTCTTTTTGGGACACTTCTTTTTCATTTTTTGTATTTTATCATATTTTGTCGAGGGATTAAAGCGAACATATGAAAAATAATTAAAATTTTGTTTAAAAACCAAATATAAAAAAACATATACGCTAGATTCAAAAATCTATTGTATACGCTTTTTTATTTTTTATAATTCTAATCACATATTTGTCATATAAATAGTTACAATTCCCATAACTTAGATGCCCTCTATAACTATCTCTTACACTTCTATATTGTTCAAAACTTATTTTATTATTTAATAATTCTTTATTTTTAGCTTTCATTTTTACTTTAAATTTTCTTTTAGTTTTATTGGTTAATTTCATTTTAATATTATTATTTTTACTACTGAACATAAATCCCAAAAACTCAACATTTTCATTACTGCTGTATATTTTTGTTTTTCTATTTAATGTTAATTTATATCTTAATAAAAAACTTTTAATTTTATCTAAACACTTCTTTAAATATTCTTTATCTTCATGTATGCAATAAAAATCATCCATATATCTCGCATGTGCTTTTATTCCCAATTGTTCTTCTATATATTTATCTAATTCATCAAGATAAAATGTTGCAATAACTTGTGATACCATATTTCCTATGCAAACTCCTTTTCCCTTTTCGTATAATGGTAATTGTTCTACTTCTTTTAATCTTTTTTCCATGTCATTACAATTACTATTTAAAATTTTCTTTTTTTCATTATCTTTTAATCTTATAATTTCTTCATTTATATATTTTTCATCTGTGGAATCTATTATCGAATCTATTAATTTTAATGCATTTTTATCTTTTATTTTATGCCTTATTATATTTTTTATAATTTCATGGTCCAAATTGTAAAAATATTTAGATATATCTAATTTTAAAATATAAAATTTTTTATATTTATTAAGATAATAATTATAATCTTGTTTAAATAAGCGTAATGCATAATGTGTTCCTTTTCCTATTCTTGTAGCACAATTTCTATCTGACATACTTTTATCAAATACATCTACTAAAAAATATTTAGCCACTAAATGATTAACTATTTTATCTTCGATTTCTTGACTCATTATTATTCTAATTTTAGGTTCATGAATTAAAAAAAGATTATATCTGCCTGGTACATAATCTTTCCTTATTAACATTTCTTTTATTTTGGCAATATTACAACTATAAAAATTATCAAAATTTTGAATTTTCTTTTTATTTTTTGTATTCATTCTAATAGTATGATCATACATATCCATAATAACATCTAAATCACATATTTTTTTATATAAATTATTTACTCTTTTCATTTGATTCCATCCAACTTTTTAACATTAATTTTATTTCAAGTAAGTGCTTTGAAATACTTTCATATTTCTTTTTTGATATAACATTTTCTTTATAACTTAATTTTAAATAATAATCTACCATTGATATTTTAGATAAACATATAATTTGATTTTTTTCTTTATCATATCCATTGTTTGCAATATAACAAAGTTCTATCATTTCTAACATAGTTCTATCTATATGATGTTTTAATTCTAAATATTTATGAGGATAATTTTCTAATGATTTTAATATATATTCATATGTTTTCTTTAACCTAGTTATAATAAGTAATTTATCTTCGTTCATTTATTAATTCTTCTATTCCTTCCAACAAATTACTTATATCGTTATATGCATTATCATTTAAATACTTTGTAATTTTATTTATTCTTAAAAAATTATATTTTATGTTATTTATATCAAAATCAAAACTATTATATATTTTATTTTCAAAATTCTGTTCATTGGTTACATTATTATTTTCTATCACTACATAATTAATTTGTTTATCTTTTAATAAATTTAAAACTTTACCTAAACTTGAAATAGGGAATCCACATTTTACTGTATCTGATATTTTTGATAATTTATAATTGAGTATATTACTTGCGATAACTGCATCTTTATCAAACATTTCATAGAAATTGCCAAATTTTATCATAACAATAAATTCTTTGTACTTTATTTTGTTCTTATAGTATGTTTCTAGCATTTTTCCTCCTTTGTATATTAAAATTGCTCTCTAACTTTGTAGAGAGCTCCACACTTTATGGTTCTAGATAATATTAACCTTCAATAAAATAAATTATTTACTAATCTCCATTAACATCCATAATAATATTTCATCTTTTAAAGATGAGGACAATACTTGTTTTCTATATCTTTTCGTTACACACCTCTATTTCTATCAGTAATGTAACCCTTAGTTTTATAGAAAGCTGGGCGCACCCCATAGTTGTTGTCGTTGTTGAAGTTGTTGTTGTTCAAGTTGCCGTTGTTCACGTTCCACACGTTGTTCGTGTTGTTAGCAGAACCAAGCCAAACCAAAAACTAAATACATGTCAAGCAAACCTGGGACTTACTGAGTATTACCCTATATTAAAACTCGTTAAAGTATTAATACCTCTATTTATTTAAAATTTTCACGCCTCTAAGGCGCGACCATAAATTTTGGTACAGTGGCCCAAAATTTATATGGCAGGTGCTATTTCTTCCAGAAATGAGCACCTAGCAAAAGCTCCTTTCACTCGCTTATGAGATTAAAGACTTAGAGATTTCTATAACTGGGCGCACCCCATAGTAGATGTCGTTGCTGAAGTTGTAGTTGAACAAGTAGCCGCTGCTCACGTTCCACACGAAGTTCGGGTTGTCAGCAGAACCAAGCCAATAGTTGCTTGTGTTTATCCAACTAGGACAAGCTGAACTATCATAATTATCCATATCCCCTCCTAATGCTACCACTTCTTCTACTGTCATTAATCTTCCTGTTCCTCCTTTTGCTGTTCCATATGCTCTTGCTTTTGCTATTGCATCTGTATCTGCAGATGTTGCTGTATTGTTTAAATCATATGGATATGTTATCCCTTCTATAGTTGACCAATAATTTGTACTTGAAAATGCTACTGTACCTGCGCTATAGCTTTGTAACATAGTAGTTGTGTCTATATTCTTTGCTGCTAATAATGTTACTTTTTCTTCACTTGTGCTACTTGCTTTTATTACATAAAAACTTTCTCCTCCTACTGTTACTTGATCACCTACAGCATATGCTGTGTATGTTGTTCCTCCTGATGTTCCTCCTGTTATTGCATTCATTTGCTCTAAATAGTTTTTTAGTATTTCATTTTCCTCTGCTGTTTTCTCCTCTGTTAAATTTTTTGCATTTTGTGCTTGTGTAAATAATCCTTGATTTGTTAGTGCTGATATTGAGATTCCTGCCAATATCAATAAAATAATGATAGTAATCACTAGTGCCACTAGTGTTATACCATTTTGTTTGTGTGTTCTTTTCATTTTTCTTTTTCCTCCTTAATTTTTTATTTATTTTTAAAATGTTAATAACTTTTTTAAAACGCGAAAAGACAGTAATACTAACTTGTATCCATTTTAGATACAAAAATAGTACTACTATCTTTTTATGTTTTATATTTTTTAGGCTCACTTAAAAAAACTTTATTTTCTAAAGTGTAGCTCTCTCTCTCTCTCTCTCTCTCTCTACAGTGTCAGTTGTTCTAGCATACTGTTTTTTCAAGTGTATCTCCTCCTTCTTTTTTCTTTTGTTCTTACGCCTTTATTATAACTTTAAGTTTAACTAATTGTCAACAGTTTTTACAAATTTAATAACCAATAAGGAATAAAATACAAATTTCCTTCTTTTTTATAAATATCTTTTGTAATAATAATTCCATATTCAACTTTATTTATAGAATTATCCTTATGTGTTTCTATAAAATTATTTATTGTTTTTAAATCTCTTGCCTCAATTTGATTAGTATATTTTATTTCAATAGGAACTATACTTACGTTCTTGTCTAATATAATATCAATTTCTTCCTTGTCTGTATTTCTATAATAATATTGTTTATAATTTTCTTTTTCGCATAATAATCTAAAATCAAAATCTACCATTGATTCTACTATGTGTCCAGCTAAATTGTCATCAATTTCTTTTTGTTTCAATAAACTATTTTGAATTCCATTATCTAATATGCTTATTTTTTTATTTGTACGAATCACCTTAGCAATATTACTTGAATAATTCTCTAATATGTTAATTAAAAATGCTTGTTTTAAATATCCTAAATATGTCATAATTGTTACTGTATCTATTCCAAAGTTAGTTGCTATATTAGAATATGCAAAAGTTTGAGAATTATTTGCCGCTATAAAATACATTAGTTTTTCTAAAATTTCAGGTGTTTTAATATTATATATTGTTAATATATCTTTATAAATCCCTCTTGTTATTATATCTTCAGAAAGTTGTTTTTGCCAAACGTCAATATCTTTAATTTCAAAATATTCAGGATATCCACCTACTAAAATGTATTTCTTTAATATTTTTTGAATTTTCATTTTTAATTCTTGGTCATAGTAATATTTTTCAAGTTCCTTAAAACTTTTTTCAATATCATTTAAATCTAATTTTGGAATTATAATATCTTCGCTTTTAGATATATATGTCATATAAAAATTCATGAATTGGTTAAAAGTCAAAGGTAATACATATATGTTTTCTATTCTTCCTAATAATGATTCATTTGCATCTTTAAATAAATGTAATGATGAAGAACCTGTTACAATAAATTTTATGTTGTATTTTCTGTCATAACATATTTTTAAATAGTTTTGCCAATTTTTTATAAAATGTATTTCATCTATAAAAATATATACTTTTGATGAAAGTTTTGTAATATCTTCTTCTAATATTTCATTAAAATAAACTTCTAATACATCTGATAATTTATCATCTTTATTAAAAAATAAGCTTGGATCATCACCACTAAATAATAAAATTCTTTTTTCATCTACTTTATTTTCTTCTAGCAAGTAATTTATAGTTTGATATATTAGTGTAGATTTTCCTACTCTTCTTGGACCTATAATACTCAATATTCTTTTATCTTCTATTTTTGCTAATATATCTTCAAATTCATATCTTTTTCTGCTAAGTAAAAATTGAGAATTTATCTTTTCCTTTTTCCACCAAGGATTTGTCATTATTAAACTTTGCTTAATATCCATTTTTATTCACCTCTATTATTATTTACTAACTTTATATTATTATACCATTTTTATTGAATTCATTCAATATTTTTATTTATATAATAGTGTAAAATGGTTTCGGATACTAGAAAAGAGAAACTCTTTTTTGATA
>CAMCQH010000029.1 GCA_945877035.1 uncultured Clostridium sp.
AATATTGAGGCAGAAAACTTTCAAAGTTTTCCACCCCAACTATTGACATTCAGCCTTAATTTTATTTAAATCTTCTTATATAATTATCAATTTCATCCAAAAATTCTTTATTATTTTTAGTCTTAACCATCATAGAAATAACTTGCTCAGTAACATCTGCAACCGGCATACTATTCATAGCTTTACGCAAAGCAAAAACAGTTTCTTTCTCTTTTGGAGTAAGTAGTAAGTCTTCCCTTCTTGTACCAGATTTATTGATATCAATAGCTGGGAAAATACGTTTTTCAGACAATTTTCTATCTAAGTGAACTTCCATATTACCTGTACCTTTAAATTCCTCAAATATAACATCATCCATTCTACTTCCTGTATCAATTAAAGCAGTAGCTAAAATTGTTAAGCTTCCACCATGTTCAATATTTCTAGCAGCACCAAAGAATTTTTTAGGTTTATGTAATGCAGCAGGGTCTAAACCTCCTGATAATGTTCTTCCTGATGATGGAATTGTTAAGTTATACGCTCTTGCAAGTCTTGTAATACTATCTAAAAGGATAACTACATCTTGACCTTGTTCAACTAATCTTTTAGCTCTTTCAAGTACCATTTCAGCAACTTTTACATGATGTTCTGGTAATTCATCAAATGTTGAGTATATTACTTCACCATTTATAGAACGTTTCATGTCTGTAACTTCTTCAGGTCTTTCGTCTATTAACAATACTATTAATTTTTCTTCTGGGTTATTTTCAGATATACTGTTTGCTATTTTCTTCAATAATGTTGTTTTACCAACTTTTGGAGGAGCAACTATCATTCCCCTTTGCCCTTTTCCTATTGGTGACATTAAATCAATTATTCTCATTGCATATTCATTACCTTGAGTTTCTAGTCTAATTCTTTCATCTGGGTATATTGGTGTTAACTCATCAAATCTTTTTCTTCTAGCAGCTTTTTCAGGTGATTCTCCATTAACTTCTCCAACAAATATTAATGATGGGAATTTTTCACCTTCTTTAAATCTTGATATACCTTTAATTACGTCTCCAGTATCTAGTTTGAATCTTCTTATTTGAACTACTGATATATAAACATCTTTTGGGCTTGATAGATAATTTTCACCTCTTAAAAATCCATATCCATCTGGTAATATATCTAGTATTCCTTCAACGATTTCATCGCCTTCATTTGTAAGTTTGTATCCTGATAATTCTTGTTTATAATCGTCTGAAATTATATCATTATTGTTAAAATTAGTTGTATTGTTAGATGTACTTTGGGCTTTGATATCATTGTTTAATACTTGACCTAATACTTCAACTAAATCTTCTTTTTTTAATTTTGAAATGTTTTTAATATTGTTCTCCTTTGCTAAATCTTTTAATTCACTCAATGTTTTTTCTTCTAAATTAATCATAATTCCTCCTAAAATATTATAAATTACTTTTTTCGTATATTATTTTTATTTTCCATATATTATTCTGTTTTTTGTGGGATTTTTTTCGAATTAAATAAAATACATTTATATTATAGCATAATTTTCCAAAAAAAGGAAGTCTTTTTTAAAAAAATAAAAGAGCGCCATAAGCGCTACAATTACATACCTTTATCAATATAAACTTTTTCGTTTGGATAATACATACCTAATTTTTCTCTTGCCATTTGTTCAATAAATTCTTTAGAATTTACATTTTCTTTTTCAGCAACAAGTTCATCATTATATGCTTGTTGTTCTTCTATTTTAGTTGCAAGTTCTTTGCTATTTTTACTATATCTATTTAATACTTTTTGTTGATTCGCTAAAGTAAATATTGCATATGCCAACACTAGTATTATTAATAATCTTTTATATAATTTTTTCTTTTTCATCAGTATCTCTCCAGTCTAAATAACATATAATATATTTTTCTACTTTTTTTTCAAAAATCCTTCTTATTTTTCAAAAAAAATGTATTTTTTATGTTTGTGCTTTCTTTTTTTGTATTTTGAATACATTTTTTATCTTTTTTTGATAATTTGTTTTAAATTTTTTAATATTTATTGTGACAAAATTTATTGGTTTGAAAAAAATCTTTTTTATGAATTTTATTATCATTTTTATAGGAAATATTATAATTGATAGTATTTTTTCTATTACTTTTTTTAATATTAGTATTATTTTGACATTTATATTTATAAAATACTTACTGAATATTAGCATATATATTAAACAACCTAAAAATACTCCTAAAAACATGTAAAATCGAATTTCACCATTACTAAAAGTAAATATTGAATATAATAAAATAAATCCTGTCAAAAACCAAAATAATATGTCCTGCAAGTATGTAACTATATCAGATGTTTTAAAACTTCTTCTTAATATTCTGAATATGTCAAATAAAAGTCCTATTATTATTCCATTTATTGTAAATACTAAAAATAAATAAGCTTGGTTTGTAACCATATTACATCAATCCTTTGTTTATTTAAAAATTTTGCTAATTAGATTACCTTTATTTTTTTCTAATTCTTTATCACTATATGCTAAATATGAGATGTCTCCTTCTATAATTACTTCTGATGTATCTATGCTTAATTTATTTATTCTAATGTTTTCTCCTTTTACTGTAAGTAATCCTAGTTCTGTTTCTACCATTACTACTTGGTCATCAAAACTTAATACATCATTTACTCCTGAAATGCTTAGCTTTCCCCTATTTTCTAGTATTAAGTTTTGGATTACTCCTGTGTTTATACTTTTTCTTTCATCAACAGTCATAACGGCATTCACCCTTTCTTTGATTTTTCTCTGATATTTATATATATTCACAGGTTGTCTTTTTTAGAACTTGAAATATATTAAAAGATATTGTATAATATATTTATGTAAAAAATACATCTTTTGAAGGAGGATTACTATGAAGAAGATAGTGATTGAAACCAAAATCTCAATTAGACGGGTTAACAATGTGATGAAGGAAGTATATGGAGGTCACTTTTATTCGCAAATAAAAAGAGGCCAAATATATATTTACTGTTCTACTCATTTATCTGACGAGCAGTTGTATAGGATTTGCAATTCACTTTCTTTGGAGTTAGTCTCCAAATCTTCTGCCAGAGCTGTCTTACGGCACTAATATCTTGCAGAAATGTTTTACAGGAGTAGTTCTACTACTCCTGTATTTCATTTATAATTTTATTGTGTATTTTTTCTAATATCTTATCTTCAACTACGCCCTTAAAATCAATCGAAATTTTAGATTCAGAAACATTAAATTCCAACATATCTAACTTTTCACCTTGAATTAAATCAAGCACATTTTTTATAAAATCTACATTCCTAATAATTCCATTCCCAACAATAGAAATTCTAGAAATATCTTTTTTTACAATACTCTTAATAGTATTTTCCTCAATAATATCAGTAATAATAGTACCAGCCTTATTATTAAAAGTAGATTTAGTAATAATAGGAATTTTAAACTTATCCCCTATTTCAGCACATCTATTATGAAGAACTTTAGCTCCCTCACTTGAAATTTCTATCATTTCATTATATGAAAGAGCTGGTAACTTTTTTGCATCTTCTACTTTATATGGATCTGCTGTATATATACCATCAACATCTGAAAAAATGTAACATTCTTTTGCATTTAGGGCTGCAGCAATTGCAATAGCACTTGTATCTGATCCACCTCTTCCCAATGTTGTTATATCTAGATTTTCGTTAAATCCTTGAAAGCCTGCTATTATTACAATTTTTCTATCTTTAAGTTCTTTTAATATTCTACTTGTGTCGATATTTTTTATGATAGCATTTTGATTTGTATTATTTGTAAGTATTCCAGCTTGCCAGCCAGTTAGAGATATTGCTTTATATCCCATTCCATTTAATAATATGCTTAATTTTGCAATTGATATTTGCTCACCTGAACTAAGCAACATATCCATTTCTCTATCTTCTGTATTTTCTGAAAGTTCTAATACTTCTTGAATTAGTTTATCTGTGGTTTTCCCTTGTGCTGAAAGAATTACAACAATATTATTTTCTTTTTCATAAAGGTCTATAATTTTATTTGCAACTAATTTTAGTTTATCATTATCAGCAACAGAACTTCCTCCAAACTTCATAACAATTGTGTCCATTTTCGGCCACCTCTTTAAAATAATATATAGAGCCTTATTTTATTAAAAATATGACTCTATATATTTTATGATTTATATTTAATTTGGTACCATACATAATCACCACTTTTTATCATTATGCGATATTTTGTGGTGAAAATCAAGTCTCTGACCTCTAACTTCTGACTTCCGTTTTAAGAAAACTCTCCATAAACCCATCTAAATCTCCGTCCATAACACCTTGCACATTCCCAACTTCATAATTTGTTCTATGGTCTTTTACCATTGTATATGGGCAAAATACATATGAACGAATTTGGCTTCCCCATGCAATATCTCGTTGTTCACCTTTTAAATCTTCAATTTTTTCTTTATGTTCTTGTTCTTTTAAGTCAAACAATTTAGATTTTAACATTTTCATTGCTGTTTCTCTATTTTGAATTTGAGAACGTTCTGACTGACATGCAACTACAATATTTGTTGGTATATGTGTTATTCTTACTGCTGATGAAGTTTTATTTATATGTTGTCCTCCTGCTCCTGATGCTCTATATGTATCTATTCTTAAATCATCTGGATTTATATTTATTTCAATATCTTCTGTTATTTCTGGTAAAACTTCTACTGATGCAAATGATGTATGTCTTCTTCCACCACTATCAAATGGAGATATTCTTACTAATCTATGTACTCCTTTTTCGCTTTTCATATATCCATAAGCATTTTGACCTATAATCTCAAATGTAACACTTTTTATGCCTGCCTCTTCCCCTTCTAGATAATCAAGTTCTTTAACTTCATATTCATTTTTTGTAGCCCACCTTGTGTACATTCTATATAACATTTCAGCCCAGTCTTGCGACTCTGTTCCTCCTGCTCCTGGATGAATTGTTACAATTGCGTTATTTGAATCATATTTACCAGATAATAATGTTTCTAGTTCTAATTTTTCTAAATTTCTTTGTTCTTTTTTTGTATTTTTTATTATATCTATTGCTATTTCTTCATCATATTCTTGTTGCACTAATTCGGATAATTCTAGCAAATTATTTAGTTCTTTTTCTAGTTCTTTGTATTTAGTGTATTTTCCTTTTATTTTTTTGATTTCTGATAATACTTTTGTGGTATTTTCAGTGTCTTCCCAGAATTCTTGTTTTGTTGTTTGTTCTTCTAATTCTTTTAACTTTGTTTCTAAATTAGGTATGTCAAAGGGACTCACCTAAATTCTTTAATTTTTCATTTAGTTCATTAAGTAATTTTATTGTTTCTTCTAGTTCTAACATTTTATCACTCTCCTTATTTCTAATATTGCCCATCATGATAATGTCCATGTTCATCGGTATGAAGCACCTACTATTGTTGGAAGAAAATATACACAATAAAAGTATGCTATTGTACATATTATATAAGTAAATGTATTATCATAATTTAGTACTTTTATCAGTCCCAATACTAAAGGGTATAAACTGAAAAAAATTATATCATGAGCTATGTTTTCGTTATTATTTGAACTATATACATAACCTATGTAACCAAATATTCCAACTACTACTACTAAAATAATAAGTAGTTTTAATAATTCATTTAAATCTTTAGATATAAGTTCATTTTTTATATCAACTTTAGATTTTTCTTTTTTACTATTTAATTCCATAATATTCACTTTCCATCTTAACTTTTTAACTAGCATTTTATAATTATCTTCTTTGACATTATATCACATCAGCCTTTTTTTATCAACACTACTGAACATCTTGTGTCCAACTTTGAACGAAAAATGCCAGCATCTTCGAATGCTGACATTTTATATAACTATTATGCATTTTTACCACAGCAGTTTTTGTATTTCTTACCACTTCCACAAGGGCAAGGGTCATTTCTTCCAACTTTTGGTCCTTCATTTACAACTGTTTGGCTATATTCTGGTGTACTAATTTTCTTTCCACCATCAACACTATTAATTGCCTCTAAAGCTGCTCCTGTAATTTTAGCTGTTTCTTGTCTTTGAACATTTTCATTTTGTTTTCTAAGATTCATAAGAAGCTTAACAACATCTAATTTTATGTTTGCAACCATTTCTTCAAACATATCCATACCTTCCATTCTGTATTTTACTACAGGGTCTTGTTGTCCATAAGCTCTTAATCCAATACCGTTTTTTAATTCATCCATGTTATCAATGTGATTCATCCATTTTTCATCAACAACTTTAAGCATTACAATTCTTTCAAGTTCTCTCATTTTGTCAGAAGTAATTTCTTCTTCTTTAGCTTGATATTTTTCAGTTGCTTGTTTTTCTAATTCTTCTATAATCGCATTTGAATCATTTTTATGTTCTTTGATGTAGTCTAACATATCTAATCCAAAAATATTTGTTATTTCTGTATTTAATGCTTCTACGTTTACAGATTTTCCATCTTCTCCTTCAATGAACATTGAAACTGTTTCTTCTGCAATACTATTTATCATATTTAAAATGTTATTATGGATATCTTCTCCATCTAAAACTTCTCTTCTTTGTTTATAAATGATTTCTCTTTGTGCATTCATAACATCATCATATTTTAATACATTTTTACGAATACTGAAGTTTCTTCCTTCAACTTTCTTTTGAGCATTTTCAACTGCTTTTGAAATCATTCCTGCAGCTATTGGCATATTTTCATCTGCACCTAAAGTGTTGTAAACTCTTGTTATAGCATCTCCGCCAAAGATTTTCATTAAGTCATCATCTAGTCCTATAAAGAATCTTGATTCTCCGACATCACCTTGACGTCCTGAACGTCCTCTTAATTGGTTGTCAATTCTTCTTGATTCATGTCTTTCTGTACCAATTATTTTTAATCCTCCGGCATCTATAACTTTTTGTTTTTCTTCTTTTATTTGTTCATCATATTTTGCTACTAATTTATTGAATTCTTCTCTTGCTCTTAATATATCTTGGTCATCTGTTTCATAATATGTGTTTGATTCTTCTATTAAGTTTGCTGGTACTTTATTTTTTCTCATTTCTTCTTTTGCTAGATATTCGCTGTTTCCACCTAGCATAATATCAGTACCACGACCTGCCATGTTTGTTGCTATTGTAACTGCTCCGAACTTACCTGCTTGTGCAACTATCATAGCTTCTTTTTCGTGTGATTTAGCATTTAATACTTCATGTGGTATGCGTGCTTCATTTAATAATTTGCTTAATTTTTCTGATTTTTCAATTGATACTGTACCAATTAAAACTGGTTGACCTTTTTCATGACTTGCCTTTACATCTTCAACAACTGCTCTGAATTTAGCATTTTCATTTTTATAAATTACATCATTTTCATCTTTTCTTATCATAGGTTTGTTTGTTGGTATTTCTATAACATCTAAGTTGTAAATTTCTTCAAATTCTGCTTCTTCTGTCATAGCTGTACCTGTCATACCTGATAATTTATCATACATTCTAAAGTAATTTTGGAATGTTATTGTTGCAAGTGTTTTTGATTCATCAGCTATTTTAACTTTTTCTTTAGCTTCAATTGCTTGATGTAATCCATTGTTGTATCTTCTTCCATACATGATACGTCCTGTGAATTCATCAACAATTAAAACTTCTCCATCTTTTACGATATAATCTATATCTTTTTTCATTACTCCATGTGCTCTTAAAGCTTGGTTTACATGGTGTACTAATGTAGAGTTTTCTAAATCGTTGAAGTTTTCTAGGTCAAAGAATTCTTCTGCTTTTTTAATACCTTTTTGTGTTAATGATGCTGATTTTGCTTTTAGGTCTACTATATAATCATATTTTTCATTATCTTCTGCTTGTTCAAAATCTTTAACATCTTCTTCAACTATTACTTTTGCTTCTAATCTTCTTACAAAATCATTTGCTTTTTTATATAAATCTGAAGATTCATTTGCTCTACCTGAAATTATAAGTGGTGTTCTTGCTTCATCTATTAAAATACTATCAATTTCATCGACAATTGCATAATGTAATCCTCTTTGTACTAATTGATTTTTATAAATTACCATATTATCTCTTAGGTAATCAAATCCAAATTCATTATTTGTACCATATGTAATGTCTGCAGCATATGCTTTTTGTTTTGCTTGTGGGTCCATTCCAGCAATTACTAATCCTACTGAAAGTCCTAGGAATTTATATAATTTTCCCATCCATTCACTATCTCTTTTTGCTAGGTAGTCGTTGACTGTAATTACATGAACACCTTTTCCTTCTAGCGCATTCAAATATACTGGTAATGTAGCAACTAATGTTTTACCTTCACCAGTTTTCATTTCTGCAATTCTTCCTTGGTGTAATATAATTCCACCTATTAATTGAACATCAAAGTGTCTCATTCCTAATGCTCTTTTTGAAGCTTCTCTTACAACTGCAAAAGCTTCTGGTAATATATCATCTAATGTTTTTCCATTTGCTAATTCTTGTTTAAAATATTCTGTTTTTCCTCTTAATTCATGGTCTGTTAGTCTTTCCATTTCTGGCTCTAAACTGTTGATTTTGTTTACTATTGGCATTATTCTTTTTACTTCTTTTTCACTGTATGTTTTGAAAAATTTCATAATTGTATTTTCCTCCTCAGTTTTTGATATTTTTACTTTGTTACTATATCACTAAAATAGGTTTTTAGCAAGGGGTTTTTAATACTTTTTTAATTAGAGTATTAAATATTAGTTAGAATTCTCAACTTATTAATATAGAGTAGCGCGAGAAGGTAATAATTTATTGATATCGGAGCGATTCGTGGGGACCGTTTTAGAAAATGTATGAACGCATGTGAATTACATTTTCTTAAATGGGGCAGCGAAGAAATCAATAAATTATTACCTTTGGGAGCGGGCTATTTTAAACTGTAAATTATAACAAATAGAAACATTTTAAAGTCATATTTGCAAATATTTTTCATATATTTTATTAAACTTACAATTGAAAAGAGGATTTTTATGTTTGTATTTAATGTTAAAGTAAATCGGAAGTAAAATATTCAAATATTTTTTTATTGGAGTTATTATACTTTTAATAATTATATTAGGAATCGTTATGTATAGAGTTTTTAATGGCGCTAATAACTCAACTAGGTCTAATAGCTGTATTCCTAAAAATGGAGTTTCTCAAATATCACCAAAAAATTATACTAATATTTTGAAAACTGTTCATGAAAATATAGATTCTTATGTTTGTAAAAAAATATGTTTTACAGGATATGTTTATAGAGTTTTAGATTTGCAAGATAATCAATTTGTTTTAGCTAGAGATATGATTGTTAATTCAAATTCTCAGACTGTTGTTGTTGGTTTCCTTTGTGAGTATGATGAGGCTAAAAATTTTGAAGATAATACTTGGGTTCAAGTTACTGGAGAGATTTATAAAGGTGATTATCATGGTGATATGCCTATTATAAAAGTTACTGATATTAAAAGTGTTGATAAGCCTTCACAAGAGGAATATGTTTATCCTCCTGATGATAGTTATATTCCGACAGCTGGGATGTTATAAATAAAAAATAGTCAAGTTTTTAAATTTGTTCTTGACTATTTTTCTTATATTTAACGTTCTTCGTTTTCCCTTTCTTGTAATTTTTGGTACAATTCTGGGAACATTTTACTATATGAAAATCCCGGATTACTTTTTTCTATAAATTCTTCATGTCCATATAAATAACTTAATCGAATAGATTCAGCTCTGTTTCTTGCAGTACCACCATATTTAGGTATTTCTTCATCATCTTTTGCTATTACTTTATAAGGTACAAGTGTGTTTCCTACATATGCTGCCGCAAAATTTCTATGATGACCTTCTATAATATAATTTAATCCATCTACAGTTACAACTTCTATCCTTTCACTAGGATAATATCCATTTGTTTTAATACTTTCGATCATTTGTTCAAAATCCCATGCACTCATGCAACTTGATAATGTATTTCTTTCACCTTGTAGTGGTAAAAATATTCTTGGGCTGGCCCATTTTTTGCCAAATTCTTTGTCTTCTCCATAATATTTTTCACATTCTAAAATTACATCTGCAATATCTGAAGGTGTTGCATAAGAAGTATCAATTATTAAATCATAATTATTCTCATCTTCTAAATTAACACCATATCTTTCCATATATCGTATATTTTCACCTATTCTTCTTTCTTCACGCTCTTTTTTTGCTTCTTCTACTGATTCATACTGACTATCTTCTTTTCCTCTTGTTTTATCATTAAATAATCTTTCTCCTGCAATATCTGGACTTGCAGTTAATCTTACAGAAAATGCTTCAGGTATATTATTAAATGCTAATCTTGAATCAATAATCCATATTTCATCAGGATGTTCTTCTTCATTTATTTTTTTACCTTTTTCTTTCATGCCTTCATCAATTAATGTGTCTACAATTTTTCTTATCTCACTAAAATCTTCTCTATTATTTGCTTCTTCTATTGAAAAATCTGATAAATCCGCATTTTCTGAAATTAGGTTAGCTATTGACTTAGATAAAATTTGGCGATATTTTTCATTATTAAAAAACTGTTTTAACTCTTCTCTTTGATTTATTTTTTTCAATTCTTCTTCATTATTTAAGTTTATAATTAAATCAATTATAGAATTAAAATACCTTCTAAAATCTTTACCTGTGGATTCTAAATGTATTTGTTCTTGCGTATATCCCTGTTCTTCCAATTTTTTAATTAATTCTTTTACAGCTGTTCCTTTTCCACTGACTGGTTCTCCAGATAATGTTATTATTTTATTTTTTATTTTTCTATTTTCCATATATATCTCTCCTTATATATGACATTTATAACTTCTTTAATTTTACCACATTTAAAATGTTATGTCAATTTTTTACATTTTTAGTTCTTGTTTATACCTAACAATAAAAATTAATTTCTATCAAATAAACTCTTTACCACTCCCTCATCAATTAAAGTCGCAAAAACATTTTTTATAACAATTAATATTATAGGACCAAACAACATACCTATAACGCCAATAAATTTAAAACCTGTGTACATTGCAATTAAAGTAAAAATCGGATGAGTTCCTATATGTTTACTAACTAATTTAGGCTCTAAAAATTGTCTTATAACAGACATAATTATAAATAAAATAACAATTGCAATTCCTAATTTTAAATCTCCATTTAAAGCTGAAATTATAGCCCAAGGAACCATAACTGTTCCAGACCCCAAAATCGGTAAAGCATCTACAAAGCCTATAAACAAAGCCATTAATAATGGAAATTCAATATTAAATTTTGCAAATTTTAATATATATAATCCAACTAAAGAAATTACAAAAGAAACTAATATTAAAGTAGCTTCGGCTTTTAAATATCCCCCTAAAGTTTTTGTTAAATCTCGTATGTGTGTTCCTACCTTAAACACCCATTTTTTAGGAAAATGATGCTCAATTTGGTCTAATATATATACTTTATCAACACATATAAAATATAAAGCCATAATTGTTACAACAAAATATATGGCAATTGCAGGTATTGATGTTACAACATTTAAAAGACCAGTCAAAGCATTTCTAATCCAGTTAGATACTGTTGTTAATAATCCTCCTGTTGAACTTTGAATAATAGTATTTATTTCACTTGGTAAACGAATTTTATCAAAGTCAAATTTATTTGTAAAATTTTGAAATACTATGTAAGCTTTCTCAACATATCCATTTAAGTCTTTTAATAAATTTGAAGCTTCTGATATTAATGACACTATTCCCCATATCAAACTACCAACTATTACTACAGAAACTATAATGAAAATAATAATAGAACTTACTTTTCTTGTAAGTTTCATTTTTCTCATAAGAAATCTTATAGCTGGTTCTATCATTAGTGATATTATGAAGGCAATTAAAAAAGGCATATAAAATATTGATAATTTAAATGCCAAAGATAATCCAATTAGTATTAAAATAACATATAAAATTCTTTTTAATACTCTTGTCCAATAAGACATGTCAATAATCATACCTGAAATTCTCCTATGTTATTATTATATGTAAAATTTTATTTTATATTCTAAAAAGGATGAGGGATTTGGAGAACAGTCCCCTTAATCCCTCATTTTTATTGATTATTTTTGTTAGTATTACAATCACATATATCACTTATTGTATCGCAAACTTGTTGTGTTCCAAGTTGAACATCATTTTGAGCTAAATCACCTAAAGTTAAAATTCCTATTACATGATTATTTTCATCACAAACAGGTAATCTTCTTATTTGATTATTAGCCATTTTGCTTTCAGCATTTGACATTTCATCATCTTGCTTACAAGTACATACATTTGTAGTCATTATATCACTTGCACAAGTTTGATTTGTATCTTTATTACATGCAACTGTTCTTAATAAAATGTCTCTGTCTGTTAGAATTCCGCAAATACAATTATTGTTGTCACAAATAGGAATACATCCTACATGATTTTCCATCATTAATTTTGCTATTTCGTTTATTTTTGTTTCTGGTTTTACACACCATACATTTTCACACATACAATCTTTTACTTTCATTTTTATACCACCTTTCAAAATTTCTCATAATTATTTTTTACAATAATAAAAAAAATATTAATAAAATTATTGTTAAAATTTTACATAATTTTGATTTTTTGTTTAAAATGTGGTATAATATAATTATCGATATATAGGAGGTAGACATATGATTAAAATTATTGCTGCTAAGGTAGCTGCACGGAAAACAATAAGGGCAAGATTAGAAAAAGAAATTCCACAAATAAATGAAGCTATTAAAAAAGCAAAGGAAGCTGGAGAGATACGAGTTTATTATTCAGGCGAAGTTTCAAAAGCAACAGTTACAATGCTTGAAAAAGCTGGTTATGTTGTTAACGACTGGGAAGTTTGGGATGTAAAAACCGAAATTTCATGGTATCTAGCATATAATAAATTAGTAGATAATCCTTCAGAAGTGGAAAAAATTGCAAAAGAAGCTGACCTTCATATTGTAGAAATGCAGTAACCTCAAAAATCAAGATAACTATCTGATTAAAAGAAAACCAACAAGTGTTTTTTACTTGTTGGTTTTCTTTTTTAATTTTCAAAAATATCATAATTTGACATTTCAAAATCTCTATTAAACATCATCCCTCCAGGTCCAAATCCAGGTCTAAAAGGTGGTCTTGGTCCAGGCATAGGAGGTCTTCTTCTCCTTCTTCTTAATAATTCCCTAATTAGAAGTATTTGTATTAAATCTCTAAGATTTCTATTAAATTGTCTTGTTTCTCTATTTTGACTTGATGTTTCACTTATTTTTACATCTGGTTTCTTATCTGCTGTTTTTGCTATTTTTGTGTTACTTGTTTCTGAACTTCTTACTTCATTTCCTAGATTAATATTAAGTTGAACTTCTGCTCTTCCTTCCAAAGCAAAGTATATTTCATCAGTCATATTTTGGATATCATCATTTGTTACAGGCATTCTAACACTATCACATTTTTTGCATACCATTGGATAGACTATTTTGTATATTTCAGGATAATAGCTTTCTAGATCCATATCTGAAGTAGTATTCATATAATTAGTATTCATATTTGAAGTTATATTGTAATTCATATTTTGATTTCTATAATCTTGATAACTGTCTTCATAGCCCCTAGCAGGTGGATATCCTAAAATACTTCTTATGTAGTCATCATATGTTTCGTTATACATAATAAACCTCCCTCATTTTTTCTTCTATATCATATGATGAAGGTTTTATTTTTGTTAAATATTATTTACTAAATTTTTGAATTTTTCTCCCCTATCTGCAAAATTTTTAAACATATCAAAACTTGCACTTGCTGGTGAGAATAGTACAACATCGCCTTTTTTAGCTGATTTTTTTGCTATTTCTATTGTTTGTTCTAAAGAGTCACACATATAAATATCTATTTTTTTATTTTCTTTTTCAGCTTCTCCTTTTACTGCATCAAATATTTTTTCTGCAGTTTGACCTATTAATATAAGTGATGAAACTTTTTCTACTACTGGTTTTGCAAGTGGCTTATAATCTAAGTTTTTGTCATATCCACCTGCAATTAAAATTATATTTTCTTTAAAAGCATTTATTCCTGATAAAGTTCTTGTAGGAGATGAACTTGCTGAATCGTTATACCATTTTACTCCATCAATTTCTCTTATAAATTCTATTCTATGTTCAACAGGCTTAAATTCTTTTATAGCTTGAACTGCAATATCTATATCAACTAAAGCTTTCGTAGCAGCCAGTGCTGTTGCAATATTTTGAAAATTATGGTTTCCTCTTAAAATAACTTCATCAGTATTTAAAATATGTTTTCTAACTTTATCTTCACATTCTTTTATGACATTTTCATCAACTATAAATCCATTGTCTAGCTTTTCTTTACTACTAAAAAATATTACTTTTCCTTTAGTTTCTTTTGCGCAGCTTCTTGTTATATCATTATCATAATTTAAAATTAATATTCCATTTTCATTTTGATTTTTGAAAATATTCTTTTTTGCTTCTATATATTCTTCATAATCTTTATGAATATTTAAATGATTTGGTGTTATATTAGTAATAACAGCTATATCTGGGCTTACATGCATATTCATTAATTGAAAACTACTTAATTCTAATACTACAATATCATCTGGTTTTATTTCAGGTAATCTTGTAAATAAAGGTGTTCCAATATTTCCGCCTAAAAAAGTATTATATCCAGCTTTTCGCAAAATTGCATTTATCATACTTGTTGTAGTAGTTTTTCCATCACTTCCAGTAACTCCAATAATTTTACAAGGGCACATTTCCATTAACATCTCAACCTCTGTTGTAACAATTGCTCCTCTATTTGCTTCTTCTTGCAATTCTGGTTTTGTTGGTAAACAACTTGGAGACCTAAATATTAGATTAAAACCTTTCAAATTTTCAAGGCAATTTCTTCCAAATGAATATTTAAATTCATATGTATTTATTTTATTTATTATGTCTTGGGGAATTTCATCAATATTTCTTTCATCAAATACTGTTACTTGTGCCTTTTTTTCATATAAATAATCTAGTAATGGTAAGTTACTTACTCCTAATCCAATTACTGCTACTTTTCTGAATCTTATATATTCATTAAATTCTTTTAATTTTTCATTATTATAATTCATTTTTTCTTTCCTTTCACTCACTTTGTTCGCTCATCGTCACCCGAAATTTTTTTCAAAAATTCCGGGTGCCAACCTTTTTTACTATAATGTTGTTTTATTTTATTCCTAAAAATTATTTTCGTTCTTTATTATATCTCTTTTTTTTGAAAAAAACAAATTTTTACAGAATATAATAGTGTAAAATGGTTTCGGATACTAGAAAAGAGAAACTCTTTTTTGATA
>CAMCQH010000030.1 GCA_945877035.1 uncultured Clostridium sp.
TAGAATTGTGGTCTATATCCATTGAAGAATGGTGTATGTCTTCCACCTTCTTCTTTAGTTAATACATAAACTTCAGAAGTGAATTTTGTATGTGGATTGATTGTTCCTGGTTTACATAGAACTTGACCTCTTTCGATGTCTTTTCTATCAATACCTCTTAATAGAACACCAATGTTATCACCAGCTTCTGCTTGGTCTAATAATTTTCTGAACATTTCAACACCTGTTACAACTGTTTTTCTTCTTTCAGCTGTTAAACCAATGATTTCAACTTCGTCTTGTAATTTAACTTCTCCTCTTTCTACTCTACCTGTTGCAACTGTACCACGACCTGTGATTGTGAATACGTCTTCAACTGGCATTAAGAATGGTTGATCAACTGGTCTTTCTGGTGTTGGGATATAGCTATCAACTGCATCCATTAATTCTTTCATAGGTTTGTAAACTTCATCATCTGGATTTGTTGATGTACTTTCTAGAACTTGTAATGAAGATCCTTTTATTACTGGAATATCATCTCCTGGGAAACCATATTCTGATAATAAGTCTCTAACTTCCATTTCAACTAATTCTAATAATTCTGGGTCATCAACCATATCACATTTATTTAAGTAAACAACGATGTATTTAACACCAACTTGTCTAGCTAATAAGATGTGCTCTCTTGTTTGAGGCATAGGACCATCAGCTGCTGAAACAACTAATACTGCACCATCCATTTGAGCAGCACCAGTAATCATGTTTTTAACATAGTCAGCATGTCCTGGGCAGTCAACGTGTGCATAGTGTCTGTTATCTGTTTCATATTCAACGTGTGCTGTGTTGATTGTGATTCCTCTTGCTTTTTCTTCTGGAGCTCCATCGATTTGATCGTAAGCTTCGAATTTAGCTTTTCCTAATAATGATAAATATTTTGTAATAGCTGCTGTTGTTGTTGTTTTACCATGGTCAACGTGTCCGATTGTACCAATGTTAACGTGTGGTTTTGTTCTTTCAAATTTTGCTTTTGCCATTTTAAAAATCCTCCTTTAAATTTTGAGGTCAGAAGTCAGAGGTTAGAGGTTGGATTATGTCCTATCTCATTTTTCTGTCTTCCGCCTTTATTTATTTTTTTAAAATTTAATAACTTTTTAGTCCCTTGCATTTTATAACATATTTACAAAAAATGCAAGTATTTTTATAATTTTTGTATTTTTACTTCTATTTCACTAACTTCTATTTCACTGACATCTGTTTCACAGACCTCTATTATTCAGCTTTTTTTCTAGAAGCTACAATAGTTTCTAATACTGATTTTGGAACTTCCTCGTAATGAGATGGTTCCATAGAATATGAACCTCTACCTTGAGTTTTAGAACGTAAGTCTGTTGCATATCCAAACATTTCTGATAATGGAATAAATGCATGTATTTCTTGCATTCCATCATTTGCATCCATACCTTCCATTCGACCTCTTCTAGAGTTTACATCTCCTATAACATCTCCCATGTATTCTTCTGGAACTGTTATTTCAACTTTCATAATTGGCTCTAATATAACTGATTTTGCTTGTTTACATCCTTCTTTGAATGCCATAGAAGCAGCTATTTTGAAGGCCATTTCAGAAGAGTCAACTTCGTGGTATGAACCATCTACTAATGCTACTTTGAAGTCTATAACTGGGTAACCAGCTAAGATACCGCTTTCAGCAGCTTCTCTCATACCTTGCTCAATTGGTTTAATATATTCTTTTGGAACAGCTCCTCCAACTATTTTGCTTTCGAATTCTATTCCTTTACCTGGCTCTAATGGTTCCATTTCAAACCAAACATCACCATATTGTCCTTTACCACCAGATTGACGAATAAATTTACCTTGAACTTTTACTTTATTTCTAATTGTTTCTTTGTAAGCAACTTGTGGTTTACCTACATTACATTCAACTTTGAATTCTCTTTTTAATCTATCAACAATGATATCTAGGTGTAATTCACCCATACCAGCGATAATTGTTTGACCTGTTTCTTGATTTGTATAAGCTTTGAATGTTGGGTCTTCTTCAGCAAGTTTTGCTAAAGCAATTCCCATTTTTTCTTGAGCTGCTTTATCTTTTGGCTCAATAGCTATATCAATAACTGGTTCAGGGAATTCCATTGATTCTAGGATTATTGGATGATCTGGATCACATAGAGTATTTCCAGTTGTAACATCTTTTAAACCTACAGCTGCAGCAATATCACCAGCATATACTTTATCTATATCTTCTCTGTGATTTGCATGCATTTGAAGAATTCTTCCTATTCTTTCTTTTTTATCTTTGCTTGAATTTAGAACTGTTGATCCTGATTCAAGTGTTCCAGAGTAAACTCTGAAGAAACATAATTTTCCAACAAATGGGTCTGTAGCAATTTTAAATGCTAATGCTGCAAATGGTTCTGAATCAGATGTTTTAGCTTCTGTTTCTTCTCCATCTAATGTTTCACCTTTAATATGAGCTATATCTAATGGTGATGGCATATAATCAACTATTGCATTTAATAATTCTTGTACACCTTTGTTTTTGTATGAAGAACCACATGTTACTGGAACTATTTTATTAGCTATTGTACCAGCTCTTAAACCTCTTTTGATTTCTTCTTCTGTTAGTTCTTCACCTTCTAAATATTTCATCATTAATTCTTCATCTTGGTCTGCAACTGCTTCTATCATAGCAGCTCTAAATTCTTCTGCTTGAGCTTTCATATCTTCTGGTATATCTGTTTCTTCAATTTCTTGTCCTAAATCATCTTTGTGGATGAAGGCTCTCATTTTAATTAAATCAACTATACCTTTGAAATTATCTTCAGCTCCTATTGGTAATTGGATTGGAACTGCATTTGCTTTTAATCTATTTTTTAATTGATCTACGCAAAGCATGAAATTAGCTCCAGTAATATCCATTTTATTTACATATACCATTCTTGGTACACTGTATTTATCAGCTTGTCTCCAAACTGTTTCTGTTTGTGGTTGAACTCCACCTTTTGCTGCTAAAACTGTTACAGCTCCATCAAGAACTTTTAAAGATCTTTGTACTTCAACTGTAAAATCAACGTGACCTGGTGTATCAATAATGTTAATTCTATTATTGTTCCAGAAACATGTTGTACATGCAGAAGTAATTGTTATACCTCTTTCTTGTTCTTGTGCCATCCAGTCCATTGTTGCGGCACCTTCGTGAACTTCACCTATTTTATGTGTTTTTCCTGTATAGAATAATATTCTCTCTGTTGTTGTTGTTTTACCAGCATCAATATGAGCCATTATTCCTATATTTCTTGTTCTTTCTAGTGGGTATGCTCTTCCTGCCATTTTCTATATTTCCCCCTCTCGCTTTTTCTAAATTTGATTTTATTAATCAACTCTTTTTACACTGATATTTTGAATTTTTGTTAAAAGTGATTAGCTGTGCATTTTTGAGATTAATTACAAGATGAAGGCGTACGCTGGTACGTCGAATTTTGTAATTAATATCGAAAATGTGCAGATGATTGCTTTTAACGGAAATTCTACCATTTATAATGTGCAAAAGCTTTGTTAGCTTCAGCCATTCTATGTGTATCTTCTTTCTTCTTAAATGCTCCACCGTTTCCAGCTACAGCATCCATTATTTCACCAGCTAATTTTTCAGCCATTGTTTTTTCATGTCTGTTTCTAGCATAAGTTACTAACCATCTTAGTCCTAAAGTTTGTCTTCTTTCTGGTCTTATTTCTAATGGAACTTGATATGTAGCTCCACCAACTCTTCTTGCTTTAACTTCAAGAACTGGCATTACATTTTCTAAAGCTGCTTCAAAAACTTCTAAAGGATTTTTTCCTTCTTTTTCTTTTATGATATCAAATGCATCATATACTATTTTTTGAGCAACTGATTTTTTACCATCTAGCATTATATTATTTACTAATTTTGTAACTGTTTTGCTATTATATATTGGATCTGGTAAAACATCTCTTTTTGCTATAAATCCTCTTCTTGGCACTATTCTTCCCTCCTTAAATTTTTATTAGATATTTATAAAATATCTTAGGTACTCTGATAGGATTTTCCTATCCGTATAGTGCATTATAATCTATTCTAAATTTAAGTACCTTCCTTAAATCAGTAAGTATTACAAGCACTACTTTTAATTATAAATTTTTAATATTTCACTAAAATCCCTTTTGCAAGATGCCTAAACATTTAAAATTTCAACTAAATCATTATAGGCACTGCAAAATTGAGTAAATTAGGTATATTGTGCATTTTTAATATTTGATTTAAGCTGAGGCTATACATTTGTATGCCGAAGTTTAAAGCAAATGTTAAAAATGTGCAAGATGCCTGATTTAATCGATTTTGCCTATTTTTTAGGTTTTTTAGCTCCATACTTAGAACGAGCTTGCATTCTATCTTTAACACCTGCTGTATCTAATGTTCCTCTAATGATATGGTATCTAACACCTGGAAGGTCTTTTACCCTACCACCTCTTATTAATACAACACTGTGTTCTTGTAGGTTATGTCCTATACCTGGGATATAAGATGTAACTTCATAACCATTTGAAAGTCTTACTCTGGCAACTTTTCTTAAAGCTGAGTTTGGCTTTTTAGGTGTAACTGTTTTAACTACTGTACAAACACCTCTTTTTTGTGGAGCTCTATTATTTGTTAATCTTTTATTTTTTGAGTTCCATCCATGTTGAAGAGCTGGTGCAGTTGATTTTGTTACTCCTGTTTGTCTTCCTTTTCTTACTAATTGGTTAATTGTTGGCACTTAAATTTCACCTCCTATTTTTGTTATTATCTTTATTATAATTTTATATGTGTAATATTTTTGAAATATTAGCAACATGTAAAATAAATAAACTGTTACGGAATTGCATATTTCATGCAATTTACAATAACAGTTTATATTTTATCATTTTTATAGTTATAAGTCAAGAAAAACTTGGAAATTTTCCAAGTTTTTCTTTTTTGATTATTTTACTTTTGGTTTTATTTTTGTTCTTCTTGTTCATGTTCCATAATATCTTGTACTTCTTTTCCTATTTGTTCTTGTGCTGCTTTTTCAATTTTGTTATCTTTATTGTCCACTTTTATAGCACTTCTTATACCTTGTTGTTCTCTATCTTGATTAATTAAATCAATTGTTTTCTTTTTATTTTCTTGAGCTATTGAACCACTTCCTAATGCTTTTGTTTTGTCTTTTGATTTAAGTAATCTTCTTCCCTTATTTCTGCCAAGCTTATCCATAATTTTTTCAAAGATACTCTTTTCGCTAATTCCTTCTAATGATGCAATTCCCATTTTTTTAGCATATCTTGCAATTCTTTTTTCTTTTCCATTTAATAACTTTCCATCTTTTTTATCAAATTTATATGTTATATCAACTGCATTATTTATTTTTTCTATACATTTTATTATATCTTCTTTTTGAATTTTATCATTTCTTATCACTGTTAAATATGCTTTTACAAGAGAATTTTTTTCATCATCAATTTTTTCTAATGCTGAAACTAAAGCATAATCTATATATTTCTGTGCTTTCTTATCATGTACAAAATTTTTAGTTATTCTATACTTTTTCATTAATTCTTCTTTGCTTTTCAATTCTTCTTTATAAGAAATTTTGTTGTCACTTATCTTTATTGTATTTCCGCTTATATCTAATATCATATTATATTTTTGTTGTTCTGTTTCTAGCTGTACTTGAGATTTTGATTCTGTTTGATATTTTGATGCAGTTTGATTTTGTGATTTTTGTTGTGAATTTGGTTTTATTTGAGGTTGTGACTGTGGCTCTATTTTTTGTTCTACTTCTGGCTGTCTATCAACACTCTCTATTAATTTACCTATATTATCTCTATTAAACTTGTCATCTATTTTCTTTAATAAAGTTTCCATTTCCATAAATTTATCTTTTGGTTTTTTACCATCTAAAGTATCTGCCAATTTTATAGTAGGATTTATTTCATCTAATCTATGTTTATTATTCAAATAATTTTCTTTAGCTTTTCTAACTGCTTGTTTATCTGAATCAGACATTTTTTCAAACTCTTCTTTGGTTGTATCATTTAACTTTATTTCTCTTTCTATTTTTTCTTTTTCAGCTTTCAAACCTTTTATATCTATACCTTCTAGATTTTCATTTCTATTTTCATCTATATATTTCATCTTTTCTTTTATTTCTAGTACTATTTCATCTTTTTTTATAGAAATCATATCATTTATCTGTTTATCTTTGTTCATTCTTTTTATATCTGCCTGCCTAAATTCTGCATATTTTTCTTCATACTGTTTTGATATATCTGTATAAAATCCACTTTCTGTATCTTTAATTTGACTTTTTTCTTCTTCAATTTTTTTAGCTTCATCTTGTAGTTTTTTGCTATTTTCCTCTAATTTTAATAATTCTTCTTGTTCTTTTTTTATCTCTGCTAATCCACTTTTAATTTTTTTCATTATTTCTTCCATATAAATCTCCTTCCAAAATATAAAATATTTTGTTTTAAAATAACTTCACCATAAATTATAGCAAAAAATGACAAAAATAGCAATAGTTTTATGTAAATTATTGCTATTTTTAATAAAAATTTAACCTATTTGTAATATCCTTGTAATATTTATTTTAAATTTTTTAAGCTTCTCTCTGCCAATTTCATATATCTTTCTTTTTTATCTTTTATTTTTTTCCCTTCTAATTCTGGTAAAATGCCAAAATTAGCATTCATAGGTTGGAATTTATCATTTTCGGTTGAAATATATTTAGCTAAAGCTCCAATTACAGTATTTTCTGAAAATACAATTTTATTTTGATAATAATTTAGTTCTTCACTTTTAAAATTCATTTTCTTAAAATCAGCAATAGCATTTAAAGCTGCTACCATTCCAGAAGAAATTGACTCAACATAACCTTCGACACCTGTTATCTGTCCAGCAAAATAAATATTAGGATTTGATTTTAAATTATAAGTTTCATCTAACAATTTTGTAGAATTAATATATGTATTTCTATGCATAACACCATATTTTACAAATTCAGCATTTTCTAATCCTGGTATCATACTAAAAGCTCTTTTTTGTTCACCAAATTTTAAATTAGTTTGAAATCCAACCATATTATAAATTGTACCTTCTGAATTATCTTGTCTTAATTGCACGACAGCATATGGTCTTCTACCTGTTCTTAAATCATCAAAACCAACTGGCTTTAAAGGTCCAAATCTTAAAGTATCTATTCCTCTTTTTGCCATAACTTCAATTGGCATACAACCTTCAAAAATTTCTCTTTTTTCAAAATCATGTAATGTAACTACTTCCGCTTCTACTAAAGCTTTCCAAAAATTTTCATATTCTTCTTGATTCATTGGAAGATTAATATAACTTTTTTCTTGCTCCTTTTGTCTTTCTTTCCAAGTTTCAATACTCTCATCCTTTTTCTTTTCTTGATCATATCTATTTCCGTAAAAAGCAATATCAAAATTTATACTATCTTTACTAATTATTGGAGCAGCCGCATCATAAAAATAAAGTTTATCCTCACCAGTAATTTTAGAAATTTCTTTAGCTAGCTTTTCAGAAGTTAAAGGACCTGTAGCTATAATAACAATTCCATTTTTGCTATCAATTTCTTCACTGCAATCCACATTTTCTACTTCTTTGTGTATAACTTCTATTAAAGGATTATTTTCTATTTCTTCAGTAACCCTTTTAGAAAACTTTTCTCTATCAACAGCCAATGCTTGACCAGCAGGAACTTGAGTTTCATCTGCTATTCTAATTAGTAGTGAATCTAATCTTCTCAATTCCTCTTTTAATAATCCACAAGCATTTGTTAATAAATTAGATTTAAAGGAATTACTACATACTATTTCAGCCAAGTTTTCGTTTGAATGTGCTTCTGAAAATTTAACTGGTTTCATTTCATATAATTTTACTTTTATCCCAGCTTTAGCAATTTGGTAGGCAGCCTCGCATCCAGCAAGGCCACCTCCTATAATTGTTATATAATCTTTCATTTATTCCTCCCTATTATTTTTCCATTTCTATATTTTTATTCAGTTCTTTTATTTTATTAGCTAATATCTTTTTTTCTTGTTGTAACTTTTCTAATTCTTTTAAATATTTTTGTCTTATTTCTTTATCATCTTCTCCACAATATTCTAATATGTCTTTGATAAGTCCTTCTTCATTAAGAATATTAATATATTTTGCCCTTGTATATTTATCTACTCTATGAGTAATTGCATTTATATGAGTATTTCTATAATTAACTTCAACTTTTATTTCTTCTCTTATATTTTTCATTATTTGCTCCATTCAAAATTTTATTTTTTAACTAAATAAACATAGCTGTTACTTGCTCTTTAAAAAGCACAAGTTCTTAGACATTAAATAAATTCATAATATCTTCTTTTGAAAGTTTATTGATAAATGTAGTTTGTGTACTAAGCATATTATCAGTAAGTTCAGCTTTTCTCTGTTGCATCTCGTAAATCTTTTCCTCAATTGAATCCTTAGTAATCAATTTATACACTTGAACATTATTTTTTTGTCCAATTCTATAAGCTCTATCTGTTGCTTGATTTTCTGCTGAAATATTCCACCATGGATCATAATGTATAACCATATCAGCACCAATTAAGTTAAGTCCTGTACCACCTGCTTTTAATGAAATTAAGAATACTCCTATTTCTGGATTATGATTAAATTCATCAACAAGTTCTATTCTTTCATCAACTTTAGTTGCTCCTGTTAGTTTGAAATACTTAATATCACGTTTACTCAATTCCTTTTCTATAATTTCAAACATTGATGTATAACTAGAAAATAGCAATATTTTATGTCCTGCCATAACTCCATCCTCTATAATTTCCATACATTGTTCTAATTTACTGCTACCACCTGTATAATTTTCAATAAATAATTCTGGATGACAACAAATTTGTCTTAATCTTGTAAGTGCTGCCAATATTTTTATTTGACTTTTTTCATATCCATTCATGCTTATTTCATCTTGTAGCTCTTGTTTTGCTTGTACTAAATATGATAAATAAACGTTTTTTTGTTCTTCTTCCATTTCATTATTTAGAACAGTTATTGTTTTTTCAGGCAATTCTGTTAATACTTCCTTTTTAGTTCTTCTTAAAACAAATGGCTCTATTAACATTTTTAATTTATCCATCGCTTCTATATCTTCATCTTTTACAATTGCTGTTTCATATGTTGATTTAAATTCTTTATAGCTAAACAAATATCCTGGCATTACAAAATCAAATATTGACCACAATTCTGCCAAAGAGTTCTCTATTGGCGTTCCAGTTAATGCAAATCTTGTATCAGCATTTAATTGTTTTATTGCTTTCGCATTTTTTGTATTATTGTTTTTTAGATATTGTGCTTCATCAGCAATTATAAATTTAAAAAGATAATTTTTTTCTTTGTATATATCAATATCTCTTTTTAGTAAATCATATGAAGTTATAACTAAATCATATTTATCTATGTTTTGTATTATTTCTTTTCTTTCGCCTACTGTACCTCTAACTACTTTTATATTTAAACTTGGTGCAAACTTTTCTATTTCATTTTTCCAATTCAAAGATAACGAACTTGGTGATACTACAATACTTGCTCTATGTTCCTCACTATTTTGCTTGTAATCTAATAATATTGATATTAATTGAATTGTTTTTCCAAGTCCCATATCATCTGCAAGTATCCCACCAAATTTATATCTATCTAATGTTTTTAACCATTTATATCCTATTTTTTGATAAGGTCTTAAAATAGTTTCTAGCTTTTCTGGTATTTGCTCTTCTTCATCTATTAAATCTTTATCTAACCCATCAATAATGTTTTTATATTCTTTATTTTTTACAATTTCTGTTCCTTTGATTTCTTTTAATAATTGATTCAAATATAAAGTTCTATTTACTGGAAGTCTTATACTTCCACTTTCTAGTTCTTTATAACTTGTATCTGTACCTGAAATTAATTTATCAATAAAATCAATTTCATTACTATCTTGTAAATCTAAAAAACTACCGTCTTTTAATCTATGATATTTCTTTTTTAACTTGTATTTTTTAATTACTTCTTCAAGTTCATCCATATCAATATTTAATTGTGATAAATCAACAGATAATAAATTATTTTCAACTCTTACACCCAATGAGCCTATTTTAGGTCTTACTATCTCTTTTGATTTAAAGTTTTCTGTCGCTAAAACTTCAAATTTTTGCATATAATAATTTATATCATTTGTTAAAAATTCATATATTTTTTCTTCATCTGGCAAAATAAATCTTAAATTCTTAACATCGAACATAAATCCAGTTTTTCTAAAAACATTCATTGCTTTTGTTTCTTCAATAACGTTTCTAGGATATTTAAATTCTTTTTCTTCTTGTTCATTTAATGGATTAAATTCATTTTCTCCATAACATAGTTTCACATCTGCAACTATATATTCATTTTCATCAAAATCTAAAAATACCTTTACTCCTAACTTTTCAGGTTGATATTCTTTTATTTCTTCTTGGATATTTTCATCTATTTTTATTGCATTTTTTACTCTTGGGAATATGACTGAAAATAATTCTCCTAATTCATTTTTGCTAAGTAAAACTTGTGTTAGAAAATTTTCTCTAAACAATTTTAATAATTTTAAAGTTGTATTTTCAAATTCCTTATCACATCTATATAATTTATCCTCTGTTAAAACATACTTATGCTCTTTTCCCTTTAGAATAATGATTTTATATATATCAAAATCTGCCACAATTCTATATTCATTTTTAGAAACCTTTTCTAAATTAAACTCTATTTTAGGATTTCCATCTGTAAATTCTACTACATTTTTAGCATAATCTCTTTCAAACATTATTTTTTTATCTTTTAATACCTCAAACAACTCATCTATCGCTGTATTTCCTACAATTATGCTACTTTCGTTCAAAGCTTTTCCGTAATATCTATAGTTTGAGTTTGCATTTGAATTTGTAAATGCTATTATTTCTGAATATTTCATTATAAAATCCAACAAACCTTGACTTTCTTGTTCAAACATTTCTTTTGTATGTACAAATTCTAATTTATCACCATATTTATAAAATTCTTTATTTATCATATTTTTATAAAAATCTGCTAGATTTTTTAGCTTATACATTCTTTTATTTCCAATTTTAAACTCAATTTTCATTTCTTTTAAAAATTTGTCATATATTATTTTAGGCTCTATTTTTATAGTTCCTTTATTTTTTAACTCCACTTCTAAATCAGAATCTATCTCATTTAGCTCTTCATTATATAATGTTTTTACTATTTGATTGAAACTGTTATATTTATCTTGATTTTTCTTTCCCAATACATTCGTTTCTGTTGTATTATTATGCAACATCTCATCTGTTTGCATATTGTTAAATGTTAGTACTGTTGCTAGGCTGTGCTTACACACACCATATGTGTTATAGTAATCTGGGCATGTACATTCTATGGCTTGTATTTCTCCATTTTTTACATCAATATATGTATCATAAATATCGTTTCCATATGCTTTTCCATGTAATTCAAAGTTGTTTTCATCCTCATATCTTGTTTTCATTATTCTTACTTTTTGTTCTTTTGCATATCTTTTTGCTTTTTCTGCTCTTGAATATCCTGCATCATCTAGCAATTCTTCTATAATATTACTATTTACTAACATTGTCTCTCTCCTTTACTTGATGTAATATTATATAATATTTTTGCTGATTTAGCAAGGGGAGAAAAAGAAAAAACGACAACCATTTTAGGTCACCGCTTCCTACACAAAACAACATACTAATTCACACAAAATCAACCACTAGTTTTTTTTTACTATTTTTGGAATCTCTATAATATTTAGCAATCAATTCATCCAACTCAACACTCAATTTATAAGTAATAGCATAGTCATCACCATCTTCTATGCTTTTATTTAATTTATCTCTTAATTTACAAATTTCTTCATTTAACATATCCATCTCTCCTTTTCCATTTTTTCTCTTTCGTATACTTATAAATTACCACATAATTTTCTTCAAGTCAAGTATTTTCAACGGTTTTTAACAACTTTCGTATGACCGTTTTTGTCATTTTTCGACATATAAAATCATAAAAAAACGGCATAAAATATTTTTCATTTTTTATGTCGTTTTTTTAACAATATTTTTATCTAACTTTTTACAACAGATAATATCATATTTTTTTCATTAAACACATCTTTTAACATCTGATTTAAATATTCTACATTTATTGTGTTTATTTCCTCTAAATAGTCAAAACTATTTATACCTTTAAAATAATCAGCTAAAAACATTCTAGAAATATCTGTTACATCATTATACTCTTTAACATATTCGCCATATATCATCTTTCTAGTTCTCTCAAAATCTTGTTCTTTAACTCCTGCATCTATAAATTTCGTAACTTGTTCTTTGAACATTTTATATAATTCATCTGGATTATTTGATTGTCCTGTAATCAGTATATGTGCATATGTTTTATCAAACTCATATTCAATACTAGGTACTGAATAGCAATTTCCCATATCATACAACTTTTTATATAATTCTGAACTTGCTCCCACTAGCATATTTAGCAATATTTCAATTGATATATGTTTTTTTACTTTTTCTTTTTGCTCAGGTGGAACATCTTTTATTCCAATAGCAAAAAGTGGCTTACTAACCTCCATATTTTGCTCAGCTTTTTCTTTTACAATTTCTTGTGGCTCATCTTCATAAATTCTTTTAATTTCTCCATTTGATTTATTATCAACTAATCTTTTCTTTATCTCTTCCAATAATTTTTCAGGTTCAAAATCACCTGCAATAACCATTGCCATATTTGATGGATTATAAAAAGTGTTATAACATTTATATAATATATCTTTATCAATATGGCTTATTGTTTCAATAGTTCCTGTAATATCAAGTTTTACTGGATTTTTATGATACATACATTCTAATGCATTTAGATAAACTTTCCAGTCTGGATAATCATCATACATCATTATTTCTTGTCCAATAATTCCCTTTTCTTTTTCAACATTTTCATCTGTAAAATAAGGATTTTGAACATAGTCCATAAACTCATCTAAAGCCTCATAAAAATTATCAGTGCATTCATATAGGTACGCAGTATGATTATTTGTAGTATAAGCATTTGCATTAACACCTAGTGCAGTTAATACATCTAAACTATTTTTACCATTTTCTTGTTCAAACATTTTATGCTCTAGAAAATGTGCCACACCTTTTGGTACTTCTGTTATTTCTGTTTCACCAGGTACTATAAAAGTACTATCATTTGAGCCATAATTTGTACCCCAAATAATATACTTTTTTTGAATTCCTTTTTTAGGAATTATCATAACAGTTAAACCATTTTCTAATTTTTCAATATATAATTTTTCTTTAACTTTTGAATTCTCTATTATTTGCATTTTTTCTTCCTTTCTATAAGAGGGATTTAGGGAACAGGACTCAAAATCCCTCAACTAATATTTATTAATTTACATTTATATATATTAAAATGGAGTGATGCGCAGTTTGGGAGGAAAAATAATCCCTCTTTTTTAATTTTTAAGAAAATACACTGTATTCACACTAACTTTATTTGCAATATCAACAACATTTTTCTTATTAACTTTACAAATTCTATCCATATATTTATCTATATCAAGCTTATTTTTTGATAATTCTTGTCCAAAAAAGTACATAATTTCTGTGTCTTGTTCATCATCTATAGACTTAATTGCTGCAACAATTCCTTGTTTTGCATTTTCGACTTCTTCCTCTGTAAAATCTCCTTTTTTCATATCTTCGATTTGTTGTTTTATAATTTCTAAAGCTTTATCATAATTTCCAATTTCTATGCCACAGTTTATAAATATATTATTTTTAAATCTATAATAACTAGAGCTTGCTGTATATGCTAAACTTGCTTTTTCACGTACATTTTGAAATAATTTTGAATTTGCACTTCCTCCTAATATACTGTTATAAATCATTGCATCATATCTTAAATCTTCATTATCAATGTCCAAATCTAGTCCTATTACAAGCTTCCCTTGAGTTACCTCCATTGATTCTTGAACAGTATTTTCTTTTTCAGCTATTTTAGATCTTATCTCTGGCATAATAAATTCCGGATTTCTTTCTTTTAGCTTATTTATATTTTGATTATTTTTTATCATTTCTTCAACTTGGTTATCTAATAGTCCTGAAACAAAAATATCTATTTTGCATTTATTTATTAGTTCAATATAGTATTCATATAGATTTTTTTCATCGATATTATTTAAGTCTTCTACATATCCATACTTATATAAGCCAAATGGTTCATTTTTGTACATTTCTTCTATGCATCTATCTAACGCATATTTAGCTTTATTATCTATTTTTCCTTCTATTATCTGTTTTAAATTTTCTTTTTCTTGTTCTACATATTCTTTCTTAAAACAATTATCTTCTAAATATGGATTAAATACTAGTTCAAAGATGCTTTCTAGAGATTTTTTCAACATATTTTCACCATTCTGTGGTAAAAATTCATCATTTACTGACTCTATATAAAATTTTAAAACTTGGTTGTCTCCTGTTTTATCTAATCCACAATCTAAACTTGCTCCATACATTTCTTCTAAACTTTTATTTATTTCTTCTAAAGTATTCAAGCTCGCTGTTCCTCTTCTTAATACTGCTGGAATTAATGCATTTTTTGTAACATTTTCTTTATCTAATTTGGTTGTTAGCATCACAGCAATTAAATTTGTTTTGAACTTTTCTGTTTTTATTGTATGAAGTTTAATACCGTTTTTTATATTTGATTCATTATAATCCACTAAAATCATCCCTTCTTCTACCATTATATATTATTTATATTTTATCCCAAAATTGGGTTATCATACCATTAACTTTGTATCAAACCAAAAAAGATGGATGTTCAAGAACAAAATACACCTTCCTAAACTTCCACCTTCTTTTTATGTAATTAAAATTTTCTTTTTCTTGCTGCCTCTGATTTTTTCTTTCTTTTTACACTTGGTTTTTCATAGTGTTCTCTTTTACGAACTTCTTGTAAAACTCCATTACGTGCACATTGTCTTTTAAACCTTTTTAAGGCATCTTCTATATTTCCATTATTAACTTTAATTTCTGACATTTATATTCCCCTCCTTCCGGTCATACGAAACTGTATGTGGGATTCTATTTCTTTAGAGTAAAACTTTATTTGTTTTGCTCGTACCCTATATACGTTACACATTATACATTATTATGGGGCATATTGTCAATAGTTTACATTTGTTATTTTATTTTTTTTAAAATCCCGTTTTAGGCAAAACTTTTTTAATTTTCTCATTTTCTACTCGGGAGTTTGACAGTTTTGAAATAAAAAAATCTTTGAAAGCATTATGAATGCT